>DAOWAQ010000158.1 GCA_030634505.1 Calditrichia bacterium | reverse complement strand
TGAACAAGCGCTTGGAGTTTTTACACTTTGAAATAAAATATAGTGCATTTTCAAGATATGCTATATCTAAAACTGGAATAAGAATATGAATGAAAAAATAATCATTTTCGATACAACCCTTCGCGATGGTGAACAATCTCCGGGAGCTTCATTAAGTATTTTCGAAAAAGTTGAGATTGCCCGCCAATTGGAAAAATTGAATGTAGATGTAATTGAAGCAGGATTTCCTGTATCGTCACCGACTCAATTTGAAGCTGTTAAAAGAATTGCCGGAGAAGTAGGTGTAACTGTCGCTGCCCTGGCTCGCGCTAAAGAGATTGATATCAAATCCGCATATGATGCAATAAAAGATGCTAAGAAAAAGAGAATCCACACCTTTTCCAGTACATCTGATTTTCATATCATGGGAAAATTTGGTGATATGAGATATGGTAATTCTATTGAGGAAAAAAGAAAAAACGTAATAAAAATGTCTTATGACGCAGTGCAATATGCCAAGACGTTTTGCGATGATGTTGAGTTTTCCGCAGAAGATGCAGGACGTACAGAAATAGACTATTTAGCTGAGGTTATTGAAGCGGCAATTATGGCTGGCGCTACTACAGTAAACATTCCTGATACAACCGGCTACAGACTGCCATTAGAATTTGGAAAATTTATTTCTGAACTAAAAAAGCGAGTTAAAAATATCGATGATGCAATAATTAGTGTTCATTGTCATAATGATCTGGGTTTAGCAGTAGCAAATTCAATCGCCACTCTTCATAGTGGAGCACGCCAGGTAGAGTGCACAATAAACGGAATTGGTGAACGCGCGGGTAATGCTTCTCTCGAAGAATTTGTTATGGCGTTACATGTCAGAAATGATATACTACCATATAAAACAGATATAAATACACGGGAAATATATAACACTAGTAAAATGGTGTCAGGTTTTACAGGCATGATTGTTCAACCAAATAAAGCTATTGTCGGCGAAAATGCATTTGCTCATGAATCCGGGATTCATCAGGATGGTATGTTAAAAAATCGTAACACCTATGAAATAATGGATCCGGAAAAAGTTGGTGTCCCAAAAACAAAAATTGTATTGGGCAGGCATTCAGGAAGGCATGGTTTAAAGGTTAGACTTAATGAACTCGGATATACACTCGAAAATGAAGAATTGAATAAAATATATGAACGTTTTACCAAACTGGCTGATCAAAAGAAAGAAATTTTTGAAGACGACTTACGAGTATTAATGGGCGATGAATCACTAAAGGAAAATAATTATTGTGATTTGGATTATTTGCACGTCCATATTGGGACCCATACAATTCCGACTGCTACTGTTAAAATCAAAACCAAAGATGGTATTAAACAGGAATCATCCACAGGTGACGGACCTGTTGATGCAGTATTTAATGCCATTGATCGCGCTCTCGACACCAAATTCAAGGTCGAATCTTATAAGGTTCGTTCAGTCACTTCCGGCAGAGAAGCATTAGGAGAAGTCTTAATTCGTCTTAAAGATAACGGATACGCATTTACAGGAAGAGGCGTATCAACAGATATTATAGAAGCCAGTGCAAAAGCATATCTTCAGGCGATAAATTATCAGGTCACCCATAAATCAGAGGTTGCAGCTACTGAGACAGTATCCATGTAGAAAAATTGTAGTACACCTTTAAGATATTCTTCAATTTCAGGAGAAGAAAATATGAATAAAACAATTACTGAAAAAATATTAGCAAAAGCAGCCGGAAAAGAAAGTGTTACTCCCGGCGAAAATATTTGGTTGAATGTTGACTTGCTCATGACCCATGATGTTTGCGGTCCACCGACAATTCAAATCTGGAAAAATGAGTTTGGTGAAAACGCGACAATTTGGGATAAAGATAAATTAGCCGTTTTCCCTGATCATTACATTTTCACAGAAAATAAACAAGCAAATCGCAATGTTGATATATTGCGAGATTTTGCAAAGGAATATAATCTGCCCCATTATTATGATGTTGGTAGTGAAAGATATAAAGGAGTATGTCATATTGCTCTGGCTGAGGAAGGATTTAATATACCCGGAACAGTTTTATTTGGTACTGACTCTCATACCTGTACTTCAGGTGCATTTGGATTATTTTCCACAGGTGTTGGCAACACAGATGCTGCGTTTATCTTAGGAACGGGTAAAATATGGGAAAAAGTTCCACAGTCCATAAAGTTAACTTTTAACGGCAAAATGCCGGAGTATTTAATGGCAAAAGATTTAATCCTAAAAGTTATCGGTGATCTTGGCACGGATGGTGGAACGTATAAATCACTGGAATTTGACGGCGAAGCAATTTTCTCACTGGAAATGCATGAGAGGATGACGTTAACAAATATGGCCATTGAAGTTGGAGCCATGAATGGGATCATTGCTGTTGATGAAATTACAGAAGCATACCTTAAACCGAGAATATCAAAAACTTTTGAATCTTTTCAGAGCGATCCGAATGCAGAATATTCTAATAAATATGAATATTCTATAAAAGATATTGAGCCGTTAGTGGCAAAACCGCATAGTCCGGATAACATAAACACTGTACACAATGTTCAAGGTACTCAACTCACTAAATGTTATATTGGCTCTTGCACCGGGGGTAAAATATCTGATTTTCAGGCTGTGGCAAAAATCCTGCTTGGTCAGCAAGTTAAAACTCCAACATTTATTGTACCGGCCACCACCCAAATCGCCAAACAATTTGAAACCGAGACTTATAAAGGTATTACACTTTTTGACATTTTTAAACACTCAGGTTGTGCTATTGGACCGGCTTCATGTGCAGCCTGTCTTGGTGGTCCATCTGATACAATTGGAAGAGCAAGTGACGGAGAAGTTGTTATTTCGACTACGAACCGTAATTATCCAGGTAGAATGGGCAGCAAAAAATCCGAAGTTTATTTAGCATCTCCGTTAACTGTTGCTGCATCTGCAATTAATGGGAAAATTACTGATCCGAGGGAATATCTGTAAAAAAGGGTTATAGTGTTAATGTTTTAAAGTGTTAAAGATAAAAGAAAAAATTATATAATGTCAGGAATTTAAAATGGATAAAATAATTGAAGGCAAAGCATATGTTCTCGGCAATAATGTTGACACTGACCAGATTATCCCCGCCGAACATTTGGTTTATAGTCTCGATGATGTTGAAGAATCAAAAATCTATGGTCATTACGCTCTATCCGGCGTTCCGGTAAAAGAAGCAGGATTGCCTGAGGGAAATATTCCATTTATTGAACAAATAAATAACACATCAGAATTTAATATCATTATTGGGGGTTCAAATTTTGGCTGCGGGTCTTCCAGGGAACATGCGCCGTTTGCATTACAAAAAGCCGGTGTAAAAGCCATTATAGCTGAATCCTATGCGCGAATATTTTACCGAAATGCGGTTGATGGTGGATTTGTTTTGCCATTAGAAGCAGATGAAAAATTAATTAATAAAATATCAACCGGTACTGAACTGCAAATTGACCTTGAGAATTATACGTTAACAGATTTATCAAATAAAAGTACTTTTAAATTGTTATCACCGGGTGATGTATTACCAATTATAAACGCCGGAGGGCTTTTTAAATTTGCCCGAGCATCAGGATTGATAGCATAGATAAACAGGAATCATTTTATAAAATTAACAAAGAGAAATAGATATGAAGAACATAAATAGAATTGAATTATTTGACACCACACTGCGTGATGGTATGCAGGGAGAAGGCGTTAATTTATCCCTACATGATAAATTACTTATCACACAACGTCTTGATGATTTTGGTATTGATATTATTGAAGGCGGTTGGCCCGGAAGTAATCCAAAGGATGAAGAATATTTTAAGGAAGTTAAAAATCTAAACCTGGGTCATGCCCAGGTATGCGCTTTCGGTTCAACTGCACGCTATCCCGATAAGGTTAATACGGATAAAAATATTGAAACTCTTTTAAAAGCTGAGACGCCCATCATTACAATTTTCGGAAAAACATGGCGTTTTCATTCTGAAGTAAGTCTTGGATTGTCAGATCAAGAAAATGAAGAACTTATTTATAATTCTATTTTTTACTTGAAAGAAGCCGGTCGAAGAGTAATATTTGATGCGGAACATTTTTTTGATGGCTACAAAGATGATAAAACATTTGCAATAAAAATGATTACAGCAGCAGAATCAGCCGGCGCTGAGACTATAGTGTTATGCGATACAAATGGCGGATCGCTCCCTGCAGAGGTCTTTAAAATTACCGGCGATGTTATAAGTAAATTGAATTCGCCCATTGGAATTCACACTCATAATGATAGCGAACTTGCGGTATCCAATTCACTGGCAGCAGTAGAAGCTGGAGCAATTCATATTCAGGGTACAATTAACGGGTTTGGTGAACGGTGCGGAAATGCTAATTTATGCAGTATAATTCCAAATTTACAATTAAAATTATTCAAATCTTTAAATCCTAAAATCGACATAAAAAAAATCACTTCCCTCTCCCATTATGTTTCGGAATTAATGAACATGATTCCCGATAACCGTGCAGCATTTGTTGGTAAATCAGCTTTTGCCCATAAGGGTGGAATTCATGTCAGTTCTGTTTTAAAGGACAGTAGAATGTATGAACATATAGTTCCGGAATCGGTAGGTAATACTCAGCATGTGCTTATTTCTGATCTTTCAGGACAAAGCAATATTCACTATAAAGCAAAAGAACTTGGAATAGATCTTCCGGAAAACAAAGAATTTAACAAACAATTTGTTCAGTCTTTGAAAACCCTGGAGTATGAAGGTTTTCAATTTGATGGCGCTGAAGCTTCTTTTGAATTAAGGCTGCGATCTGAACTAAACGAGTACGAGCCATTATTTCAAATTAAGTATGCAAAAATAAATGTCTTATTTGATGAGAATGGTTTAGAATATTCTGAAGCCGTTTTAAAAGTTGAGGTTGGAGGAGAAATCGAGCACACCGCCTGTGATGGTAACGGACCAATCAATGCATTGGATAATGCTCTAAAAAAAGCGCTCCTGCGTTTTTATCCTGAAATATCAGATATTCATTTAGTTGATTATAAAGTACGTGTTCTTGGTGAAAAAAATGGAACAGACGCAAAAATTAGAGTATTGGTCGAATCGAGTGATGGTAATGAAACGTGGTCTACAGTGGGTTTATCCTACAATATAATAAAGGCCAGTCAGCAAGCATTGAGCGACGCACTTAATTACAGAATTTTCAAAAACAATAAACTCAAAAAAGTGGTAAGTAATTATTAAGGAGATAAAATGGCTTTCGATTCAGCATATTTATGGTTAGGGGGATTTTTCATGTTCTAACTCCTTATTATGCC
>DAOWAQ010000287.1 GCA_030634505.1 Calditrichia bacterium | reverse complement strand
TTCTTTTGTCATTATTTCTTTTCTGTCAGGTCCGGCATCGACATGGCAGTGTTTACAAGTCTGGTTACACATTTTCCCCAGGTTTACCTGAAATACTTCCACCCCTGTAGCCGATAATGGAAACAAACCGGACTTTTCCAGTTCTTCATCAAATGAAACTATACCGCTTTTTTCGTTAATAATTGTTAGTTGCTTGTTGATATCACTCAGCGGATCGTGCTGAGCTAATAGTGTCAATGGCATTTTCAATTTCCTTCCTTACATCGATAATTTTTCAACAACATTACGCATCTGTACTCCATGCACCAATGAAGCACCACCGCGTATAGCACCTGCAACATGTACAGCTTCTGTCATTTGATCTTTGTTACTGCCTTTTTCCAAACAATCCTGTGCATAAGCATCAATACAGTATGGACATTGAATTGCGTGGGCTACGGCCAATGCTATTAATGATTTTTCACGCGCAGTTAAAGCACCTTCTTTAAAAACTTCTCCGTACCACTCTGAAAATTTTTTCCAAAGTTCAGGGGCATTTTTTCCAATATCGCCAAATTTGTCTAAATCCATTGGATTGTAATAGGTTTCCATAATGTGTCCTTTCTGAAATAACTTAAATCATCATATTAATATTAAATCTCAATTTTTCATCCTTGCATTCAATAGAATTTAGTTTTATTAGTTCAAATGTAACTATTAAAACTTGCGGTTAATTTCCATTGATTTTGAAGAAATAGATGTAATAATATATACAATTTTAATCAATATGAAAAATTAAAAATAATCTTGACATTAGACTATACTAATTTTATATTAGTATAGTCTAATTTGAGATTAAAAGATGAGATTGTCGTCTGTGCAGGAAGATTATATCAAAATAATTTGGAACTTTGAGCAAAGCCAGCAAATATCCAGACCAAAATCAGTGGCGGATATTTTGGAAGTAAAACCACCAACCGTTCTATCGATGTTCAAACAATTAGAGCGATTAAGTTTAATAAGCTATAATAAAAAAGAAGGCGCCCTGTTAACCTCAATTGGAAAAACACGTGCTGAAAAACTTGTGAGAAAACACCGTCTGCTCGAATCATTTTTGGACAAAGTCTTAGAAATCGAAGATCCGGTTTTGCATGATGAAGCTGAAAAATTGGAACATGTCATTTCTGATGAACTAACCTTATACATCGATCGTTATTTAGGTTTTCCCAAAATCGATCCGCATGGAGAAATAATTCCTCAAATGGCAGCAAATGATAAATTAATTAAACTCAGTGATTTGGAAAGTAATATTGAGTTCCAGATATCATTAATACCCATGAATGGCGATTATGGAGAATATTGCCTTAAAAATGATATAATTCCAGGTAGCTTTTGGATAATATCAAATTTCGGCCCGGGGAGAGAATCTTACTTAATTAGCAATGGAAACAAATTTTTATCCATTTCAAAAGAATTTGCTGATAAAGTAGAAGTTACGGTTTTGATTGAAAAAACGAAAAGCGAAGAGCGAGGAGCGTAAAGTGAGAGTAAACAATAGTCATTGGTCATTAGTAATCAGTGATCGAGTATCGGTAGCCAGTAAAATAATGACTAATGACAGATGACCAATGATTTTTACATACAGGGATGTTTGTCGATCAAATAACCAGTACAAGAAACAAGGAATACAATATGAGTGAACCAGTTATATCATTATCTATAGCGATAATAGTTATTATTTTGTCTGTTATAATATTCAGGCCTAGTTCAAGATTTTTAAGCCGCTGGCGGCAAATCAGGCAGGATAAACAACGTGTATTTATGGAAGACGCCTTAAAACATTTATATGAATGTGAGAGAAATAACGATAACTGTACACTAAAAAGTGTTGCCGGGGCTCTCGCTCAGAATTCTGACAAGGCAACAACAATCATGACTAAATTGGAATCATCAAATTTAGTACAACTTAGCCAGCAAACATTTCAGTTGACTGAAGAAGGTCGTGATTACGCGCTTAGAATAATTCGATTGCACCGACTCTGGGAAAGATATCTTGCAGAAGAAACTGGTGTTCCCGAATCTTCATGGCATAAAGAAGCTGATATACAAGAACATAATTTAACAGCCGAACAAGCAGAGATGCTTAATCGAAGATTGGGAAATCCTTTGTATGATCCTCACGGAGACCCGATCCCCACTCCTTCCGGTGAATTACCTGCTGAACGAGGTATGACATTAAACAAACTTGAAGTTGGTAAAAACGCGTTAATTACTCATATTGAAGATGAACCCCACTCAATTTATGAAAAATTGGTCAAAAATGGATTCCATCTGGGCATGCAAATACAAATAAAAAATAAGCATAAAAATAATTATAATCTGGTTGTTGATGGTCATACAAAAACAATATCGCAATTAGAAGTTTTGAACATAAATGTGTCCCCTATTTCTGATAAACAAACAATTGAATTTACAACAACCACACTTGATTCCTTAAAGATAGGACAGTTTGGTGAAATAATTGCAATCTCAAAAGCTTGTCATGGTCAGCAAAGAAGAAGGCTAATGGATTTTGGCATTTTACCGGGAACAGATATTTCTGTTGAAATGGAAAGTCTGGGTGGTGATCCTATTGCATATTTTATCAGGGGCACTACTATTGCCCTTAGGCGTGACCAGGCAAAAATGATTCATATTAAACCAGTGATGGAGAATTAAAAATGGGAAATCAAATACATTCGAATTGCGAAACTTGTCCTGTTCACAATGTAGATAATTTAAAGAAACTAGGTGTAAATATGGATTCCTGGGATTTTATGGTTGCACTGGCCGGGAATCCTAACACCGGTAAAAGTACTGTTTTTAACGCATTGACTGGTCTCCGCCAACATACAGGAAACTGGCCTGGAAAAACTGTTATACGGGCAGAAGGCGGTTTTTCCTATGCAAATAAAAAATATAAAATGGTTGATCTCCCCGGAACATATTCACTTTTGTCAATGAGCACTGACGAAGAAGTTGCCCGTAATTTTATTCTTTTCGGTAAACCGGATGTCACCGTGATTGTGGTCGATGCGACACGATTAGAAAGAAATCTGAATTTGGTATTACAAATTCTGGAAATAACAGATCGTACAGTATTGTGCTTAAACTTAATGGATGAAGCCAAAAGGCATAAATTAGTTGTCGATGATCGCCATCTTTCCAAAAAGTTAGGAATTCCGGTTATCCCAACAAGTGCCAGGCAAAAAGAAGGAATTGATGAGTTACTAAAAGCAATTCATGAAGTTGCAATCGGCAAATTTGTTTGCAAGCCATATAAACTCAAAAAGGCGTCGCCAGAATTAAAAAAAGCTATTGACAATTTAGTCGAAAAAGTTGAAACCAAATTTCCGGGAATTTCTAATGCTCGCTGGGTAGCGTTACGACTTCTCGAAGGTGATCAACGTATGATTCAAGCTGTTGAAAAAGATGAATTAATGGATTTAATTAGTCAGGCAGAACCACAGGAATTTTCTGATGTTAAGTAACGAGGATCAAAATGAAAAATAATAATTCGAATAGTGTAATAATAAAAGAAGCAAACTCTCTGCGCTGGGAATTTGGAGAAAATTTACATGATTCGTTGATGGAATCAATTTACCAGGATGCTGCTCAAATAGCGGGAGAAGTTGTAAGTGGTTCCGGAGAAAAACTAAAATTCA
>DAOWAQ010000335.1 GCA_030634505.1 Calditrichia bacterium | reverse complement strand
GAATTGGGTGGATTTATGAAAGATGTTTTAAATGATGCACCTGAAACCATAACAGTTGTCAAAAAACTTGAAGAAGATCATACAAGTATAATAAAAGAACTAGATGGCATTCTTGATGATTTGAAAGCATCGGAGAAAAGAGAGCAAGGTAAACTTGATGAATTAAAAGCTAATGTAAAACATTTGATTATCAAATTAAAAGCCCACGAAAAAGCAGAAAACAATTTGATTCAAAAAGTATATTCACAGGAATATGGCTATCCCGCAGGTTAAAAAAATTGGTTGTATTTAATTTTTTGTCAAATTAAATTTTAAATACTCCCTGTCTATACTTGTAAACAACCGAATCGGAGTAAATGATTTAATAATTATGTGATACCCTTTCTTTTTTAATTGGTTTCCATGTCTTAATGAAATTCTATCATCTTCAATATTTCCAGTCAAAGGCACCAAAGCAATTCCAGGTTTTTTAAATGATTTTAAACTGTCCATCAGCTGATGAATTTCAGATTTTAATGTTGAATTGAATATCAAAAAGTCTGAATTAATAATTTTATCAGAATATTCTGAATTATTTGCAGAGGTTGTCGCAACATTATAATTACAGTTATTTGATAGTATTGAAGAAATCTTATTATTCACTGTATCATTTTCTTGAGTGTTTATTATCGTAATTAACAACTTTAAAACAATTTTCTTATACTTATCATTCAGTTTCATTTTTTCTGACTTTAAGAATTTTCTAATTTTATCATTATTGCACTCGCAAACACATGCCATTTTTTCCGTAGCGGTCAATAAATGAATAGTATATTGCGTCGAACTATCTTTTTTTAGTCGATAGATTGTCCTGGATATATCTTTAAATTGGTGAATATCCAGCCGATTGGACATATAAACTAAAGCTTCATCAAGATAATTGATATTTGAATCGAGCAGGTTAAGTACTTTTTCATTTTTGTAAGATTTGCGATATCTGTTATAATAGTAAAGACAGGGCAGGGGTCTTATTAATGGCATTGGAATATGCTTTAAAATTCCTGGTTTTTTTAACTCTTCGTACATAGGAGAATTCCTCTATAAAGTTGATGGTATAATTAGGTAACATACATTTTATCCTGGATAAAATCTTCCATTAAATACCACAATTCTTTTATATCTAAACTCATAATAACCAAATTATGTCGCTCTCCCTTAATATCACTAACGTGCTTATGTAAAACTGCTTCTTTTTTAAATCCCATATGTTCAAAAGCAGTAATTGCTGATGATTGATTTTCCATAATTTCTGCCTGAATTTTATACATATCTGTCGCGATTGCGTGGAAAAACAATTCTTTTACCAATATTGTACATAATCCCTTTCTCTGAAATGAAGGTGAAACGACCACACGTATTTCGCCCAAATTTCTTGTCCAGCCAAATTCGGCTCTATACATTGAACCAATTGCAATAATTTTTTCTTCTAAAGTTGCGAGTAAAGGATATCGGATATTATAATTTAAAGTCCCAAAACGTTTGATGATATTTTCTCTATGGCTTACATCGCTTCGTAAATACATTTTTTCCTCAATAGGAAGCGATTGGAAAAATCCAATTAATTTTTCCATTTCATCACTTTGTAAAGGGTTTAAAACAATAGTTTCACCTGATTTTAGTTGAACTTCTTTAGGATATTTCTCCATATAAATCTCCTGAATTTATGAGACTTTAATTAATAAAGTTATCTTTAAATCAATTAAATCGTTAGAGTCTAATACAATTCTATTGGTGAGATTCGCTGTGAAAAATTAGTCCTGTTACAGTTGAAAATGTGAATGAATCGGATATTCCTGTTAATAATCCTTAGAATAATATTAATAGGTTGCAATTCGAAAGGAAGATCAGTTTCTATTTTTATTAGTTCTGATTTTTAATTAATATAATATTATTCGGCGTATAAGCAAAATATTTTTTAAAAATCATTTGAAAATATTATACAATTTGATTAACAATTTCCTAAATTTGCTTTAGTTTATAATAAAAAAAAGCAAATTCGTTCTGATTAATTGGATTGAGATTGTTTAAAATTGAAATTGGTGTTCATAAGAATTAATGATTTCGGACATTCATTCTCCTATTTGAACTGATTTTGGTCGCATCCTGAATCTGGATTTTACACCTATTCTTATTGGATGGTTTGGCGTTTGAAACGCTGGTTATTCTTAGAATTCATATGTAAAATTGTAAATGCGCTGATGTGATACAGAAATTCCTCTTAATATTATAATTCATATTCCAGCAGTATTTAGTTTAGTACAATATTTTGACAAATATTTAAAATTGAGGTGACCTATGAAGTATTGGAGCACGCCTTTGGACGTAGATCGTGTCAAAATTCCACATGGTGAAGTACATATAATTAAGGAAAGATGCAAAGGATGTGGATTTTGTGTTGAATATTGTCCAAAGGATATACTTGAACTTTCTTCAGAATTTAATTTAAAGGGATATCATCCACCTATTGTAACCGATGGATCTATATGCGTGCATTGTCAGTTATGCGAAGTAATCTGTCCGGAATTTGCAATTTTTTGTACACTTGAAGAGGAAGTTGAACCTTCTTTGGAAAATAATAAATAAAATAATTTGAGGAGTAAAATATGAAAGCCGATCCAGCAGGCGTATTAACGGGTTCACATTATTTGGACGGAGATAAAGCATGTGCTGAAGGCGGACTGGCTGCAGGATGTCGTTTTTTTGCAGGTTATCCTATTACACCTTCAACTGAAGTAGCAGAAAGAATATCAGAAAGATTTCCTTTTGTTGGCGGACTTTTTATACAGATGGAAGATGAAATGGCTTCCATGAATGCAGTTCTTGGAGGGGCATGGGCGGGTAAAAAAACAATGACGGTAACCTCCGGTCCGGGATTTTCTTTAATGATGGAAAATATTGGATTGGGAGTGATGCTTGAAACACCCTGTGTCGTTGTCAATGTACAACGTGGCGGTCCATCAACCGGTTTGCCAACATTACCTGGTCAGGGGGATATAATGCAAGCGCGCTGGGGTTCACATGGTGATTACGAAATTATAGCCCTAGCTCCAAATTCACCACAGGAATGTTTTGATTTAACAATAACTGCTTTCAACCTTTCAGAAAAATATAGGGTCCCCGTTTTATTTATGATGGATGAATGTGTGGGGCATATGACTGAAAAAGTAATAATTCCACCTGCAGAAGATATTGATTTATTTCCCCGCAGATATACAGATAAAAAACCGGAAGACTATTTACCCTATGAATATGAAGAAGATTTAGTTCCTCAAATGGTAAAAGCCGGGGATGGTTATCGATTTCATATAACAGGATTAACTCATGATGAAAAAG
>DAOWAQ010000378.1 GCA_030634505.1 Calditrichia bacterium | reverse complement strand
CAGGTGTCGCCGAAGATTCAAATTTTCCTTTGAACCTGTAAACTGTCAGAAAAGTCTCGTCTTTTGGAACACAGGTTTCGTAATATTCCATTGTGTTGAACTCACCAAACATGCCCTTAACCTGTTCGTACACAGTTTTTAGTTTTGCCGGTGTTAGTCCTTTTTGAACTGATAAAGTAGCTTTCTCACCAAGTGCTTTGAATTCACCGGATTTCATGGACATTAAAATGTCAGTTGCAAATGATTCTGCTAAATCTCTTTACTCATGATTTACTTTTTCTTCAGGTAATGTTTCATACTTTGATTCTCCGCAACTCATAATTGAAATCAAAGAAATAAACAATAGAACAGATATTAAATTAACAAATAAAAATTTTCTCATTTTTCCTCCCATAATTATGAATCTATTAACATCAGCAAAATGTTTCTTTACTGTCATTTCGAATCAGTCGATTCACTGGTGAGAAATCTAAATCTTTGATTAAATAGATTCCTCCTCTCCCGACAAGTCGGAATTGCTCAGAATGACATGATTTGGATTTTCTCTATTATACAGACCGAATTTAAATTTATTCAAAATGACTAACTTTCAATTGCCGCTACAATATATTTATCAATAATATCAAAAATTGCCCATTCCTGAATTGTAGAGTTATCCGGATACACCTGGTTATTTGCTGTTGAAACAACAATTAAATTTAAATCGGGAAAAACTACAACAAATTGTCCACCATAACCATATCCCATAAATAGTTTGTATCCATGGATTTGTCCTATCCACCACAAATAGGCATAATTATAATTTTTAAATGCACCATATTGATTAGGATGTGTAAAATTTGTGCTGGGGGAAAGCGTTAGTTCAACCCAATTTTCAGGAACAATTTGATTGCCGTCTAATTTACCATTATGCAAGTACATATATCCGAGCACTGCCATCTCCCGTGGTGTGAAATACATAGCATTACCGCCAAAGTAGTATCCCTGAGGATCCTGTTCCCAGTCATCTACATCAATATTCATTGGATCGAATAAATATTCTGTAGCAAAATCCCAAGTGCTTTTTCGTGTTGCTTTGGTCAATATTGCAGAAAGCAGGTGAGTTTGAAAAGTGTTATAATGCATTGCTTCACCTGGGTTATCGATCAAAGGATATTCAATGGTGGTTTTTATCCAGTTCGCAGAATTATATATTGACTGGTAAACGGCGTAATCATTGTCAGATTCTCTTGCAATGCCCATGCGCATGGTTAATAAATGTTCTATGGTAATATCATATTTTCGAGGATCCATTCCAGAAAAAATATACTCCGGAAAATAATCCAGTACTTTTTCACCGAGACTATCAATAAATCCTTCGTGTAAAGCTATGCCAACCATTGCTGATAAAAAACTCTTTGAAACAGACATCACATTGTGTGGTGTAAATTTATCATAACCATTGAAATATTTTTCAGCAACGAGATAACCATTTCTTATTATGAGCAATCCATCAACAAATCCTTCATTCTTTGCCTGAATAAAAGCAGAATCCAGAATTTGAGTGTTAAATCCCTGCTGTTCAGGTGTGGAGGTAGGCCAATTAAAAGTAACAGGTTTTATACCTGTCAGATCTTTTTCACAATGAATAAATATTACACTGATACAAAATGTAATCAATAAATAAAGATTTTTCATATTCAACTTTTATTAATTTATTTATTATCTTTCCAACGCCAGACTACAAAGCCATTTTTTCTATTATTTACATAATCAACAGCTAATACAGTATCCCAAAAAATTAGTTGCCCAGACTGATCATATACTTCACAAGGAGAAGGAATACAATCCCGGTTTGGGACATAAACATCATAATAATGATTACTCTTCCATTCATACCTGGTTATAACTGCTCGATAATAATCAGGGTCATTACATATGTCTTCAATAAATTCGTTTAACCAGGCAGGCGTTGCAAAAATCGGACTTGTATCTTTTTGGCAGCCTGAAAAATATATCAAAACAAAAGCAATTGAAAATATACAAACTGATTTAAACATTGTATACCTCCCTTTAAAGATATAATCTATCACTAATCTTAACGTTGTAAAATAATTACTCGATCAAAGTACCCCAGCCATCATAAACGCCGTTCAATTGTTCTGCCAATTGTTCGAATGTTTTACGAAATCGATTAAGTGTAATATATCCGGGAATCATCTTTGCGGTGGCCAAACAACGCCAATCGGAATAGTTTACATTTTTACTAATTTCAACTTCAAATCCTAATTTCTTTATACGTTTTTTGGCAAGGTTTACAGATTTTTTATCAGGAAAATATAAAAAAAATTCTACGCAATGCTCCTTAGAAAAATCTGCACCTTTTTCTTTCATTAAATTTAAAACTTTACCATCGTGATCTTTAGGAAAAATTTTCATATTATTTTATAAATATTATTTCTATCGTAACATAATCATCTTTTGAGTTTTAATCGACTTTCCACTTTTTAATACGGCAAAATATATTCCGCTGGTTTGTAGAATATTCAAATCATTGCTTTCATCTCAGATAAATGTGTGGTAACCGGCCTTCATATTCTGTTCGTTAATCAGTATTTTTATTTTTTCATAGGTATCAAATATAAAATTTTATCAAAATAATTATATAATTACCAATAATATTTTGCAGCACATTTGAATGCTTCAATAAAACTGCTTTCATTGGCGATTCCTTCTCCGGCAATATCCATTGCTGTACCATGATCGACAGAGGTGCGGATAAATGGCAGTCCGGTTGTAATGGATACGGTTTTGTAAAAATCATAAGTTTTTGCTGCAATATGACCCTGATCGTGGTATAAAGATAACACAGCATCATATACTCCTTCTTTGGCCAAATGAAATACAGAATCTGCTGGAATAGGCCCAGATACTTTCAAATTTAATTGCTGTGCTTTTTTAACAGCAGGTTCCAGTATTTCAATTTCCTCTTT
>DAOWAQ010000294.1 GCA_030634505.1 Calditrichia bacterium | reverse complement strand
CGCAAGCTGTGACCACGTTTTAGGAACCTCTACATTCTTCATTTCAAAAACAATTTTCCTTGAAGTTTCTTCAATTCGGGAAGTTCGTCTTTCATATTCAATAACTTCAAGAGGGTTGATATTCTGTTTTGTAAATTTCCTATTTAATTTTAAAGGGCTTTCCTTTTTCGAATCCATTTTGATAGGATGATCTAATTCATCCATAACTTCATTTGGAAACTCTGGTTCTGAAAACAAATCTCTCGTTATCGGATTATTAGACATAATTTACCTTCAAGATTAAAGACTCTTTACTGATTTATATTAACCGAATATTTATTTCGGAATGGCCGATTTTTTTAACAGATAAGTTCGCCGATTTACTCCAAAATGAATAAAAACGACAGATTGAATATACGAAAAATATTTCAGAATGCTAACTTTTTTTACTGATTTTTTTGTTTTTTTTAAAAAAGCATATTTGCTTGTAAATATTGAAGTTAAGGTCTTTATAATTCTGTGGGTTTAGCAGTGTTTTTTGCCAATAACCCCTAATAAAAAAATGGGGTTAGAGCCAAATTTGTTTACTTAATAAAAAAATTGTCCGGATAAAAAAATGAAAGATTATGATAAAGATTTTCAACAGCAAAAAATGAAAAATAGAAATTGGGAACTATGTAAATCAAACATGTTGTTGAGAAATTTCTCTTAGTTTTTCTAAGCTTGAAAACGGATTAAAATATTTGCCTCTTCCAAAAGGTTCAAATTGAATTCCTATTCTATTAAATTCTCCTACTTTAAGAGATTTCCACCTGACATGTCCTTTGACTTCAAGCTTATTTTCACCAGGAATATTCAATTGTAATTTTAATTTATCACCAATATTAATACCGTTTTTCAATTTTAGGCAGACACCGCTTTTAGAAAGATTTTCTAAAGTGGAAATATTCGAATAACGATTAAATAATTTAAAACCTTCATCCTTGCGACAAATCACATTAGTACCCGGGATTTCAAACCGTTGTAGTGACCTACGATCTTGTTTTTCTGTCATGAATATAACCTATGAAGTTTATATATAAGAACAATTTAAAGATAACAATAAAAAATTTGAATTTGATGTGACGGTTGTCAATTTTACAAATTATTAACAATCAATTTGAAAATTCTTACATAATATATTATATAATCGGTATTTGATTCTCGAATTTAATTATTTTTTGCCTTATATTCAAAAATAGAATAATTGTTAAAGGAAAAACTATTGTGAATATCAATATTAATGGGAAACCTGAACCTACCAAAATTTACAGATGGTTGGTATTAATTTTTGTCAGCCTGGCGATGTTTGGTAATTATTATGTCTATGATAGTATTAGCCCCCTTGCTGACCTTTTAGCTAAACATCTTAATTTTTCTGATTCCGATATTGGCTGGCTTAATGCCATTTATAGTTTACCGAATATATTTATAGTATTAATAGGTGGGATCATTATTGACAGACTGGGTACCAGAAAATCTTCTTTCATTTTTTCTCTTCTTTGTTTGATTGGTGCAGTAATAACAGCCATTAGTCCTGATCTCACAATTATGGCAACCGGAAGATTAATATTTGGTTTGGGGGCAGAATCATTGATTGTAGCTGTTACTACGGTATTAGCGCGCTGGTTTAAAGGGAAAGAACTATCATTTGCCTTTGGAATTAATTTAACAATTGCCAGGCTTGGATCATTTGCTGCGCTTAATTCACCAACATGGGCAAAGGTATATTATGAAAATTGGCAGGAACCACTTTTAATTAGTGTCGTGGCTGCAACCATTTCTGTTTTAGCGGTTATTATTTATATGATTATGGATACCAACGCTTCAAAAAGATTTACACTGAGCGCTGACCTGGCACAGGATAAAATTGTATTTAAAGATATATTCAGGTTTAGTCTTTCGTTTTGGTATATTGTTCTATTGTGTGTAACATTTTATTCTGCCATATTTCCATTCCAAACATTTGCAGTGAAGTTTTTTATTGAACAGCATGGAGTAACCCGTGAATTCGGTGGTTTTTTATCCAGCCTTCTTATATTTGCATCAATGATATTCACACCTCTTTTCGGTCTGTTATCTGATAAAATTGGTAAGCGTGCATTGTTAATGATGTTTGGATCGATTTTACTAATTCCTGTTTATTTGATAATGGCTTACACGCAAATCCCTTTACTTATACCAATGACAATTATGGGTATTTCATTTTCTTTGATTCCAGCAATAATGTGGCCATCAGTAGCATATATTGTGGATGAATCAAAACTGGGAACAGCTTATGGATTAATGACTATGATTCAAAATATTGGGCTGGCAGGATTTAACTTTCTCATTGGTTGGGCGAATGATTTTAGCGGTGATTATACACTTGGAATGTGGATTTTTTCTGTGTTAGGATTCCTGGGTTTGGTATTTGCATTTATGTTAAGAAAAGTAGAAACTGGCCCGAACGCTCATGGTTTGGAATTAAGCATGGCTCAACGAGAAAAACTAAAATAATATGGCAGAAGAAAGATAAACTTATACCTTATTTCCTTATTCCATAGTTAATAATTTAATCAACCCAGTCTGCTAAAAAGATATTTGTGTCCCGTGGCTTACGATTATTTCTATTTGAAGCAAAAACTAATTTTTTACCATCATGAGTAAACATCGGGAAACCATCAAATTTATTGAAAAATGTGATTTGTTCCAGCCCGCTTCCATCTTCATTAATCATCCATAAATTAAAATCCGGCTTCCTGCGATCAGTGGTATTTAAGTTTGAACAAAAAATTATGCGATTATTATCCGGATGGAAAAATGGGGCAAAATTGGCATATTCATTATTTGTAATTTGCCGTTTGTTACTGCCATCAGCATCCATGACCCATATCTGGAAATTTGAAGGTTCAATCATTTCTTCATTAAGTAAATTTTTATACCGCGTGATTTCTGCTTCTGTTTTTGGATGATAGGAGCGATAAACAATTTTAGATCCATCCCACGAATAAAAAGGACCGCCATCATATCCGAGTTCTGTGGTTAGTTGTTTAAGATCTGACCCATCCAGGTTCATTGAATAAATATCCAAATCACCATCCCTGGTTGATGTAAATACCATTTTATCTCCTTTGGGCGAAACAGTCAATTCAGCATCATAACCTTCTGCTGAATTCAATGCAACAGGATTTGAGCCATCAGTATTTGAGATATAAAGATTGTAGGAATTGTATACTTTCCACACATATCCTTTGGAAAAATCAGCTGGGGGCGGACAATTTTTATCATATCCATGAGTGCTTGCATATATAATTTTACCATTCGGCAAAAAATATGAACACGTTGTTCTTCCTTCACCTGTACTAACAAGTTTTTTCCCGGAGCCATCTAAATTCATTGTGAAAATTTGGTCACATTTATATTTTCCTTAAGTACTTTGAAAGATCAATTTTGTTTCTGAAAAATTAAAATAAGCTTCAGCATTTTCGCCTTCAAATGTTAACATTTGAACATTTTTCAAATGTTTTTCATTTTCAAAAAGCACTTTTCCTGATTCTGCATTTTCTTTTTTCTGTGTACATCCCATCACCAAT
>DAOWAQ010000258.1 GCA_030634505.1 Calditrichia bacterium | reverse complement strand
AGAAAATCCCTTTTAGCCTTAGAATCTTTAATTTTGGTGTTTGTGCTGTCCCATTCTGATTCAATTTCTTTTGAAGGATTCTTGGATTTATCTAATTCTTTTTTTCTAACGTCTATATTTAAGGAAATGGTTTTAATGCCGCTCTTTTTTTCAAATTCAGATAATTTTTCTAAAAATATTTTATAGTCAGAATCATTAGCCAACCTGACATCATGCCGCGTTTCTATCTGAGGCAAAAGTGAATAATTATTAACTGCTGAATAATTTACACTCTTAATTTTATCCCATAACAATGCGTTTTTTCTTTTACTTTCTCCAATTTCCATGAAATTATATCTTGACGGAAATGAAATATCCGGGGTGACGCCAACATTTTGTGTACTGCCACCATTGACCCTGTAAAATTTTGCAGTTGTAAGTTTAATTTGACCAAACTTGTTGTCTTTATTTCTTAAAATCTGGTTTATATTAATTGGTCGTTGAACAGTCCCTTTACCAAAAGATTGTCCACCAATAATAATTCCCCGTCCATAATCCTGGATGGCAGCAGCGAATATTTCCGAAGCCGAAGCGCTAAAACGATTAATAATTACAGCAAGAGGACCGTCATATACTATACCGGATTCATTATCCCTTTCAACATTTATTCTGCCCCGACTGTCCTTCACCTGTACAACAGGCCCGGTATCAATAAATAACCCGGTAAGGTCAACAGCTTCGTTTAAAAATCCCCCGCCATTTCTTCTTAAGTCAATTATAATTCCATCCACACTTGCATGCTTTAATTCTTCAAGAATATTTTTCACATCACGGGACGTACTTCTATAATCTGATTCGCCGTTTCTTCTACCTTCAAAGTCAGAATAAAAAGTAGGAATCGTAATAACTCCGAAGGTAAATTTTCTGCCCTCATGTTCGATTTCAAGTGTATCACTGTAGGCTGTTTGGTCTTTTAATTTTATTTTGTCCCTCAGAATCGAAATAGTATCAGGTAGTGCATCGGCTAGGGCGTCAGCGCGTATAATTTGCAGCCTTACAATAGTTCCTTTTTTACCACGAATCAATTGAACAACATCATCTAATCGCCAACCAATTACATCAACAACTTCACCCTCTGTTCCCTGTGCAACACCGATAATTTTATCATGTGCAAATAGTTGATTGCTCTTGTCTGCAGGTCCGCCAACAATAATTTCAGATACGCTGGTATAATCATCCTCTGTTGTTAAGCGTGCTCCAATGCCCTCAAATGTCTGGCTCATACTAATTTTGAAGTCATCGAATTTTTTCGGCGAAAAATAGTTGGTATGTGGATCAAATGATTCTGTAAATGAATTCATCAAAATCTGGAAAACGTCTTCACTTTGAAGTTGTGAAACATTTTTTTGAATTCTTTTATATCTCTTTGTAAGAGTTTTGGCAATTGCATCCCATTCTTTACCTGCCAACTTTAATCTAAGCGCCGAATCTTTTAAGCGTTTCCTCCACAATTCATCCAGTTCGGTTGTGGATTTAGTCCACGGGGAATCCGATCTGTCTATTAAGTAATCCTCATCAAGGGCAAAATTGAATTCATTTTCTAATCGTTTAAAAACATAATCCAATCTTTCACCAAGCCGTTTTTGATAAAGATTAAAGATATCATATGCTACAGAAATTTTTCCGCTTTCTATGAAATCATCAAATTCAAATCTATATTGATTAAAAGAATCAATATCGGATTTTAAAAAGTACAATTTGTTATAATCAAGTTTTTTAAGAAAACGATCAAACATTTCGGAGGACAATGAATCATCTATACTTCGTTTTTGATAATGAGTTGATGCAATAATATGTGATATTATCTGGCTGGAACGTTTATGTTGATTTTCCGGTAGAAGATCTTTAAATACAACATTGGAAGTATCGGAAAATATTTTATCCGAAGAAACAATATTTATCAGGAAGAAAAACAACAACAACCATAAGACTTTTTTCATTTTATAGGGCCTCAATCTTTTTAATAAAACAACTCTTTTGTCATATAAAATGTTTCATTAATTGTAATATTTTGCATTACTTCAGAAAATTAGTATTATGTACAAGTGAAATCAAAAAGGATTTATTTCATTGATGCTTTCAAAATAGAAACACGAACGATACTGAACAATAAAATTAAAACACCAACCCATTGAACACTGCCGAGAATATTGCCCCTTATAAAATACTCTAATAAAACCGCTGTTAAGGGAAAAGCCAGTTCACAAATTGTTGAAACTGAGGCAGATATATGTTTTAATCCATAATAATAAAGAAAAATAGCAGGTCCGCCGGTAATTAAAGCAATAAAAATAAATATAATTGCCTGGTTTTCGGATATCTTATTTATTGAATTTAGTTCACCAAATGATAATACAATAAAAAACATTATTATGGCGGTAATTGTAAATCTGATATAGGTTCCCAGTTCAAATCCAACATTTTTTAATGCTCGCTTACTAAGCACGGTAGAAGATCCAAAACTAAAAGATGCAAGTAAGGCAAACAATGCTGCAACGACAGTTTTATCACCAGTATCCAGATTAGGTATATTTACGCCAAAAGTCATGAGGTAGGCGCCAACTATTGCCAATCCCGCCCATAGGAAAAATTGCCGTGGAGGTCTTTCATGTAAAAACAATGAAGCTAAAGTAATTGCAAATACCGGTTGTAATTTTTGAATTAAGATAACAATAGACAGGTTGACAAAATTAACATAGAATAAGGCTTTTGTAATTGCCATTGTACCGACGGCGCCACCTAATAATGCTACACCACCGAATACAATCCAATCTTTTAATTTTAGTGATTTAAGATTTTTTAATTTATTAATGAAAAACGGAGTTAAAATTAGGGTAATAATAGTGCTTTCTATGAATACCACAAGAACCACCGGCAAACCATATAATGATGGACGTAGAAGAATACCATCAATGCCCCACAATGAAGCTCCAATGATTACGAATACCGGCGCAAATTTATATAATTGCATAACATCCCATATAAATTGATAGATTCAAATTTAAAAAACTAATGCGAGATATGCATTAACTCATTTAATGTTTTTTTAATTTAATCTTAATTGTTATTTATAAAGAGGATTTATAAGCTTAAATATAAAAATCTTCCTGAGTTATAACTTTTTGTTTCAATAGTTCGGCTAAGATCATTTCAGTTACATCGCTAATAAATAAATCCTTATATGAAGAGTCAAATATATTTGCTTGTATTTGCAAATTTAATATGGAAACTCCATCATATATTTTATTAACAAAATTCACAGTAATTTCTTTATTAAAATCAATGTATCTGGAGATTGCAGTAGATTGAAATGCAATTTTCCTCGCTAATAAAGAATCTGTTTTTACAGGGAGGTATAGATCTATTATTACAGAATTACCTGTTTTATCAGGTTTGTTTTCACTACCGATCTGTTTCTTTTCGTCTATGAATTTTTTAGACACTAAGGTGTTTTTAATTGCAGTATAATGAAGCATATTTAAACTGTAATAGTTCTCTCTATTTTCAAGTAAACCATATGACGCCAAGCGGTTAAGTGTAAGCAAATTCTGATGCTTAAGATTTCGCATTATTGCTGCGTATTCATCCGCATTTAGGGAGTCATGTTGAATAAATGGCACCAGAGCAAATAAATCATTATGATTTAATTGTTCAAATAGATTCGGGTTAACTGTAGATATTGGGTTTAACAAAATATTATCATCCTTGAATTCTTTAATTGAAGTCAGCCAGTATTGGAATGCCGTTGTAAGATTTCCTTGGGATATTTTGTTCAATTCATCAAAGAATTTATCTTCCAGATAATTTTGCAGCTTATTTTCAATTTCTAATTT
>DAOWAQ010000026.1 GCA_030634505.1 Calditrichia bacterium | reverse complement strand
GCATCATAATGTTGGTGGTTTACCGGAAAAAATGGAATTCGAATTATTGGAACCGCTTAGAGAACTTTTTAAAGATGAGATCAGAAATATAGGGCGGAAATTGAATATGCCCGAAGAAATTATTGAAAGGCATCCATTTCCCGGGCCCGGATTAGCTGTAAGAATTTTAGGCAGTATTACTAAAGAACGAGTGGAAGTTTTACAAAAAGCAGATGATATTTACATATCAGAATTAAAGAAAAATAACCAATACGATAAAATATGGCAGGCCTTTACTGTTCTACTTCCTGTACAAACCGTTGGTGTTATGGGAGATGAACGTACTTATGAAAATGCTCTTGTGTTACGTGCTGTTACCAGCACCGATGGAATGACAGCAAATTGGTATCAAATGCCATATGATTTACTCGGTCACATCTCTAATCGAATTATTAATGAAGTTGATGGAATTAACCGGGTTGTTTATGACATAAGCTCTAAACCTCCCGCCACAATAGAGTGGGAGTAAATACAAACAGGAGATTTATATGTGTGGAATCGTTGGATACATTGGACATAAGAATGTTTTACCCATATTACTTACCGGGCTAAAACGTTTAGAATATCGTGGTTACGATTCTGCCGGTATTGCTACAATCACAGAAAATCAACTGGCTATTGAAAAACAATCCGGAAAATTAAGTATCTTAGAAAACAGTATAAATTCAACAAACATGAATGGTAGTATTGGGATTGGCCATACCAGATGGGCAACTCATGGAGCGCCGACCAAATCAAATGCCCACCCTCATACCGATTGCAAATCGAACATAGCTCTGATCCATAATGGAATCATTGAGAATTATGCTACACTGAGAAAAGCTCTAATTGAAAAAGGTCATAAATTTGTTACAGAAACAGATACAGAAGTTGTACCACATCTAATAGAAGAATTTTATGACGGTGATTTTGAACTAGCGTTTCGCCAGGCTCTGTCAGAACTAAGTGGTGCCTATGGATTTGCAGTATTATCCAGTCATGATCCCGATAAGATTTATGTCGCCCGTCAGGGCAGTCCACTTGTTATTGGTTTGGGAGAAGGCGAATTTTTTGTAGCCTCAGATGTATCTGCGATAGTTTCGCACACTCGGAGTGTTTTTTATTTAAATGATGGTGAAATGGCCATTCTTTCTCGAGGCGGTATTAAAACAAAAACAATTACAAATGAACCCACAAAAAAGAAAATTGAAAAAATTACTTTTGATCTTGGAAGAATTGAAAAAAGTGGTTATCCCCATTATATGCTAAAGGAAATTTTTGAACAGCCTAAAACTATTACTGATTCTTTCCGCGGTAGATTATTACAATCGGAAGGTAGGGTAAGATTAGGTGGATTATCAGAAGTTGAAGAACGATTAGCAGATGCAGCAAAGATTTATTTAATTGCATGTGGTACAAGCTGGCATGCAGCACTAATCGCAGAATATATTATTGAAGAATATTGTCGTATTCCTGTTGAGGTGGAATACGCATCAGAATTTCGCTATCGCAATCCGGTAGTTAATAAAAATGATGTAATTATTGTCATATCGCAATCCGGTGAAACAGCAGATACATTAGCAGCTTTGAAAGAAGGTAAACATAAGGGCGCCTTGTGTTTAGGAATTGTGAATAGTGTCGGGAGCACAATTGCCAGAGAGACAGATGCAGGTGTTTATATCCATGCCGGTCCGGAAATAGGCGTCGCCAGCACAAAAGCTTTTACATCGCAGGTTACGGTACTCGTGCAAATTATGTTATTGATCGCCCGCAAAAAATCAATGTCCGTAGTAATGGGACAATCAATTATTGAAGAACTCATTCATGTTCCCGACAAAATAAAAACCATCCTGGCTCAAAGCCAAATTATAGAAGATATTGCTGATAAATTTAAAGACAAGAGTAACTTTCTTTATTTGGGTCGCGGTGTAAATTTTCCCGTAGCACTTGAAGGCGCATTAAAATTAAAAGAAATTTCCTATATTCATGCTGAGGGATATCCTGCTGCTGAAATGAAACATGGTCCTATAGCACTTATTGATGAAGATATGCCTGTTGTTTTTATAGCCACAAAAGACCTGATTTATGATAAAGTTATAAGTAATATAGAAGAAGTTCGCGCCCGAAAAGGTAAAGTCATTGCTATTGCCTGTCAGGGTGATGAAAAAATATCTAAACTTGCTGATCATGTAATTTATATACCTGAAACATCACAGGTTCTTATGCCTATTTTATCTGTCATTCCTTTACAATTGCTGGCTTATTATATTGCAGTTAAAAGAGGTTGTGATGTTGATCAGCCAAGAAATCTTGCAAAAAGTGTAACTGTTGAATAATTATATGGGGTCTTTTTTGAAAGTAAAATTATTATTTATTCTATTAATTTCTGCAATAACCTTACCTGTTTTAGCTCAATCTTTTGAATCCAGAGAAAAAACTATTTTTAATAAAGGCATTGAGTTTTACAAATCCGGTAAGTTTAAAGAAGCTGAAAATAGTTTTAATCTTGTTATAAATCGTTTACCTGACAGCCATTACATTACCGCGAATTATTTAATGCTGGCGAAGGCGCAGTACAAATTGAAAAACTATTCCGGCGCAATTAACTTAACAAAAATATTTTTAAACGAATTTCCCACTAGTACCTATGTAGATGACATCTTTTCTGTTCAGGGTGACAGCTATTACCGCCTCAAACGCTATGAATCTGCTCTCGACACATGGCTTGAAGCATTGGATTATTCCCAGGACAATCGATTAAAAAAATTATTGAAAAAAAGAATTGTAAATACATTAGCATCTTATTTTACTGTCTATGAAGTTGAGAAAATCAGGGACCAAAAAAAATCATCAAATGGAAAATTGTCATCTGATATGGCATTGTACATTAAGTATTTTAATATCAATCCTGAAAAAGGAAAACTTGTTTTAGAAAAATCAATTTCCCAAAACTCCAGAAGTGAATTCTTTAAGGATGCCAAGGCTCTATTGACCAATGAGCAAATCAGCAATTCAGCCTCTGTTAAAATAGCATTGCTTTTGCCCCTAAGTGGATTTAATGAAAAGATTGCTAAAGAAATAAAAGATGGAATTGATTTAGCACTTGAAAAATTTAATTCTCAAAATACTGTTAAACTGGAAATTTTACTAAATGATTATGGCGAAGATTTATCTTCCGCGCTCATTACATTAAAAAGAATAGCTGCAGACGAATCTATTCTTGGTGTGTATGGGCCCATAGAAAATGATTTTGCAGCTGCATGTGCCGTTATTTCTGAATATGAAAAATTACCCATATTCAGCCCAACAGCATCGGGAAATAAATTAACAAAACTAAGTCCATATTTTATTCAATTAATTAACCGAACAGATACCCAGGCTGAATTTATTGCCAAATTCGCAATCGATTCGATGGGCATTAAAAGGTTCGCAACTTTTGCACCTATTGAAAATCAATTTGTAACACTGGTAAATAAGTTTGTTGAAACCTGTGAAAACAATGGCGCTGAAGTTGTTGCACAGGATTGGTATTATCCGGGTGAACAGGATTTTTATCAAAAATTCATGAAATTAAAACGTAAAGGCTTAAAACTTACTTTTTCAGATTCTTTGCTAAACGAAAACCCGGATTACTCGAACATTGAAATAGATTCTTTATACAAAAGATACATAGAAGAAGAAATAGAAAAGGCAGAAGAAAATTTTACCAAGGTTGATTCTGCTGATATTCCGGTTACTTCTATTCAAGGGTTATTTATACCCATATATCAGGAAGATTTACAATTTATAGCTCCTCAAATTGCATATAGTAATATTCAGGCTCAAGTTTTTGGAAATGGAGATTGGTATAATTTTGACGAACTTAAAAAGAATAAAAACTATATAGATGGAATAATTTTCACTACTGATGGGTATTTAAACGAAGAAGATTGGGACTTCCGAAAATTCAGAAATGATTTCAGAACGAAAATGCAGAAAACACCTACAAAATATAACTTAATAGGTTACGATACATTTAGCTATATTTTGCAATATCTGAATAATTTAAAGAAACCTATTAACCGTGATGAATTCATTGAATTGATTAGCAAGAGAACGAAATATAATGGAATTTATCGAAATATTATTTTGGATAATCAAAATTCCAATTCAAAGGTACAAATGATTAAATATAAATACGGACAATTTTTACCTTTAAATTAAGAAATTTCTTTATGAACCTATCCACCACTATACTTAAAAAGTATAAGACTTTAGTAAAAATATTTCAAAACATGGAATCGGTTTTGATTGCTTATTCCGGTGGCGTGGACAGTTCTCTGTTATTAAAAGTCGGGACGGATACGTTAAAAGGAAAATGTATCGGAATTATAGGTGTATCTCCCAGCCTGGCTTCAAACGAATATTTGCAGGCACTGGATCAAGCCAATACAATAGGTGCGAATTTACAGAAAATAGAAACTAATGAAATTAGTAACTCTTTATATGTTCAAAATAACAAAGACAGATGCTATTTTTGTAAATCAGAATTATTTGGTGAAATGATTAAAAAAACCAATAACTTGAATGTGAATTTTATTGTTGAAGGAAGTAATTTTGATGACCGTGATGACTACCGCCCGGGTATGAAAGCTGCTAATGAAATGAAAGTTCGAAGTCCTCTTGTAGAAGCAAAGTTGAGAAAAAGTGAGATAAGAGAACTTGCCAAATACCTTGGATTAATTTCCTGGAATAAACCATCTCAACCTTGTTTATCTTCGCGGGTTGCTTATGGGGTTAAAATTAGTGAAAATATTTTGGGAAAAATAAACCAAGCAGAAAATTATCTAAAAAAGTTAAATTTTGAAATTGTACGTGTCAGGTATTTTGAAGACCATGTCTCCGTTGAAGTGGGTGAAAATGAAGTTTCAAGATTGTTAAATCCTGAAATTCAAAATAATGTATCAAGTGAATTTAATACTATTGGATTCAATAATATTATCTTTGATCCCGATGGATATCAATCCGGAAAACTAAACAAAATTCATATTGCTTCATGAATAGTCATTCATATATTACATTTCCCATATTTAAAAGCTATCCTGAACTTTTTTGTGTTTTCTCAACACGAATTGGCGGTTTCAGCCAAGGTGAATATTTTACCATGAATATGGGATTGAATTCTGGAGATAATCTTGTTAATGTAAAAAAGAATAGAAGACATTTGTTTGAATTGCTAAACATCGATGAAAATAAGTTAGCGATTCCAAAACAAGTACATTCTGTATCAGTAAAGAAAGTAACTAAACCAGGAATTTATTCAGATACTGATGCATTGTGTACAAACAGCGTAGAGATTTTTCTATCTATTCAAACAGCAGATTGTTTGCCAATGTTTATTTACGAACCTGACAAGAAAGTAGTTGCAGTAATACACTCCGGATGGCAAGGTTCTTTAAACGGAATCGTTCCTGAAACATTGGAAAAATTAGTAAATGAATATGCGATTCAAACAATTAATCTGAAGGTTGCAATAGGACCGGGAATTCAGTCATCTTGCTATGAGGTAAGGGAAGATGTGTTTTCCCGATTTCCTGATGAATTTTTAAATCAACATGAGGATAAAGAAAAAAAATATTTAGATTTACAATCATTCATAAAGAATCAATTGATTAATCAGGGAGTCGTAGGAAAAAACATATATATTGATTCAAGTTGTACTCATTGTGATACGCAGAAATATTATTCTTACAGGCGCGACAAAGATAAAAGTGGTAGGATGATGGGAATAATTGGATTACATTAAATATAAACAAATAATAATTTTTTGTTAACTTAGCATTGAATCGAAATCTACTAATTCATAATAAACAATTTAAACACAAGGAGAATTTTTGATGAAGCACCTAATCCTTTTTATTAGTCTTGTATTGATTTTTGCATTTTCATTGTTCGGTCAAAGCACTAAGTTAGATGATATTCATCTTTTTCAAACATTTCTAAAAGATGCACCTATTTCGAAAACACCATATGGTGAAGCAGGAATTCAATATGGTACATCTGAGTTTTTTAGCAGCTTTCTGTTTGGTATTCAAGGAGGATACCCTATTAATCGTGAGGTTGAAATAGATGCAAATCTTGGTTTCTCAAGCATAAGTCCTGATATAGGTGATAGTCAATCTGGTTTAACAGATTTAACCGTCACTGGTAGATATAATATTATGCCAAAAATAACAAATATATCTGTTGGAGGACTGATTACTTTACCCATAGGTAGTGAGGACGTTGGACAATCAAATTTTAATTTTGGTGCTTTTGGAGCTTTAAGACACCCTTTAGAAAAAAATATGATTATAACAGGCACGCTTGGTATTGATTTTATCGAGACTATTAATACTTTGGGAGAAGATAATAGAGAGGCATCTTTGATTATCGGTGGTGGTTTAATTTATAATATAGACAGAAATTTAAATGTTTTAGGAGAGTTAAACATTAGGACAAAAATAGATTATGCATTTTTGTCAGGTGGTGTTAATTATGAATTACCAATGGGAAGTTTTGTAAGAGGAAGCTTAGGTGTTGGTCTCAACGATGGGGCACCTGATTTTGCAATATTAGCAAGTTTTTTTCATTTCTTTAAATAATCCGACTAAATTAAATTTTAAGTATGGGTGTTTAATTTATTAAACACCTTTTTTATTTTATCTTAATTATTATATACTTTTTTTCATTTGTATAAATTTTTCTGAATTTTTAAATTTGATCTTTTTACTTTGGAGGCAATTTGGATATTCTTAATGCGATTATATTGGGATTGGTGCAGGGATTATCAGAATTTTTACCTATTTCCAGTTCAGGGCATCTCGTTTTAGCAGCACATATTTTAAATTTTCAGGAAGAAGGAATCGCGTTTGAAGTGTTTGTTCATTTTGGAACTCTTTTATCCGTATTTGTTGCCTTCCGAAGAGAAATAAAAAAAATGATTTTCGCGCCTTATTCTGTATGGATTAAAAAAGAAAATGATCCGGAAATCTTGGAATTTTTAAACTGGGATTTGTATGTAATTATTGGTACTATTCCGGCTGTTATTGTTGGTTTATTTTTTAAAGATCAAATTGAAAATCTTTTCTCAAGCGTTTTGCTTGTATTAATTATGCTTCTCATTACCGGAACAATAATGGTTATATCAAAATTTTTACCTCAAGCCGATAAATCCTTAAAAAAATCCAACAGTTTTATTATTGGTATTGCACAAGCTTTTGCAATATTACCGGGAATTTCGCGTAGTGGAAGTACTATCGTTACTGCTCTGGCTTTTGGTATTGATCGTGTAAAAGCTGCCAAATTCTCATTTATTCTTTCCATACCTGCAATAATTGGGGCAACTATACTTAAAACTAAAGATTTAATTGATACACCTCCTACCCAAGGTGAGATTCTTCTTCTGATTATTGGCGCGATTGCGGCATTTATTTCAGGATACTTCGCTATAATTTGGCTGCTTGATTTAGTTAAAAAGGGGAAATTAGAATGGTTTGGGTATTATTGTTTTTTCATTTCAATTTCGGGTTTCCTGTGGTATTTTTTAAAATAATTAAATTAAATAAATGAATAATACTAATAAAGATTTTTTCTCTTCCCGCTGGACTTTTCTGATTGCTGCACTTGGTATGGCAATTGGGGCAGGAAATATTTGGCGCTTTCCCCGTCTGGCAGGGCAATATGGGGGATCATTTCTAATTCCCTGGATAATATTTTTATTTCTTTGGTCAATACCATTAATCATTGTAGAATTTTCTATTGGCAAAAAACTTAGGTTAGGTGTAATTGGTTCATTTTCTAAGTCATTGGGAAAAAGATATTCTTGGATGGGATGGTTTGTTGCCATGTGTACCATCGGAATTATGTTTTATTATTCTGTTGTATGTGGATGGAGTTTAAAATATTTTACCCTTTCTTTAACTGGCAATTTAACAAACCTTAATCATGCTGAATTCTGGTCAAATTTTACCACCGGTAATTTCGAATCCATATTGTTCTTTATTGTTTCAATTGTAATTGCATGTATTGTTATATTGGGAGGTATTTCAGGCGGAATTGAAAAAGCAACAAAAATTTTAGTTCCAGCACTATTTGTTTTAATAATAATCAGTGCGATTAGAGCTTTAACTCTACCGGGAGCAGGAGAAGGTTTATATTATTTTTTCAGGGTAAACACAGATGATTTATCCAATTATAAAATTTGGTTGGAGGCATTATCGCAATCTGCATGGTCAACCGGCGCCGGTTGGGGGTTGATACTAACCTACTCGACTTATGTCAAGAAACAAGCAAACAGTATTACAAATTCTATGCTTACGGGTCTGGGTAACAACCTAGCGTCTATCTTTGTTGGATTAGCAGTGATACCAACCGTGTTTGCTCTTTCTCCAGATGCAAATTCAGCTAAAGAAGCCCTGGCAGCTGGTAACCAAGGTTTGACATTTATTTATATTCCGCAATTATTTAATAACATGCCGCTTGGTGATATTTTTTCTTCTGTTTTTTTCCTTGCGTTATTTGTTGCATCAATTTCAAGTTTAATCGCGATGTTCGAATTAGCCAACAAAACATTGATGGATTATGGCTTGTCACGTAGAGTATCTGTGGCAGTAACCGGAATCTCTTCAATTATTTTTGGAATACCTTCTGCATTATCATTAAAGTTTTTTAATAATCAGGATTGGGTTTGGGGAATCGGATTGCTCCTCTCCGGTTTTTTCTTTATCTTCTTCGTATTGAAAATTGGTGTTAACAATTTTATCCTTCAATTTTTAAATGAGCATAAGGAATACTTTAAAAAACATTTAAGTATTTTAAAGGTATTTATTGGTATCATGATAATTGAATTTTTAATTATGTTAACGTGGTGGTTTTTTCAATCAATAAATTGGTATCCTTCAACGTGGTGGTACCCTTTTGAAGAATTTTCCCTTGGTACATGTTTCTTTCAGTGGGGTCTATTGATTTTGCTGGGCTTGCTAGTAACAAATAAAATATTAAAAAATAAATTCAAGACAAATTAAAAATGACAGATCTCTCAATTAATCAATTCAAGTCGCATTTAGATAAAGGCGAATATCAAAATTTATATTTATTTTGGGGTGCGGAAACATATTTTCATGATGTATTAGTCTCACAATTAGAAAAGAAAATCATCCCTGATGCCGCTTCTAAAGATTTTAACTATCACCTATACTATGCCAATGATGTATCTATTAATGAAATAGTAGCTACCTGTTTGAGCTTTCCCATGATGTCGGATAAAAAGTTCGTTGTCGTAAAACATTTTGATAAATTGACAATTGACGACAAAGATGCATTTATTAACTATATTAAAAATCCACAAAAATCTACTGTATTGGTGTTGACAGCAGAAACATGGGGAAAAACAAAATTTCATACCGATTTGATGAAAGAGGCTATATCTGTCAATTGTAAAACACTTTATGAAAGAGAAGTATATATTTGGGTTAAGTCAAAATTTGCTGAAAGAAAAATTTCCATAAAAGATGAATCTATCGCTTTTTTAGTCGAAAATATTGGTTATAATTTGCTACGACTAAATGTTGAAATAGAAAAATTATCTAACTTTGTAGCAGAAGGACAAGAACTTTCTCTAAAGGTGATATCAGAAATAACCGGGTTTTCAAGAGATGTCAATATTTTTAATTTTCAACATGAATTAGGTAAAAAAAATTTAAAGACTGCTTTGCAGCTTGGATTAAAACTGTTGGAACAAGGAGAATCTTTAACATCAATATTTCCAATGATTTATCTTTTTTTTAAAAGAATGTGGGTTGTAAAGGAATTAAGTAATACAGGGTTGAAGCAAAAACAAATTCTTTCCGAATTAGGGGGAAATGCATATTATTATAAGGATATATTTAATTCTCTTAAGAATTTTTCAACTCCACAATTTACAAGTATATTTAAACATCTCGAACAATCAGAGATTTTACTAAAAACATCTCAAAAACGTGATGAGTCGATTTTAACAATGATTATTTATAATATTTGTAAAATTTAAGAATTTGTCTTATAATAGGAACTAAAAATATATTTTACTGTATAAGGAACATTGTTGGTTATGGCAAAACATGAAAACAGCGCTGAAACATACTCGATAAAGTCCGATACGATTGCTACAGATGAAGAATTAATTGCCAGGTTTCAGAAAGGCGATGAATATGCTTTTGATCAAATTGTGAGGAGATACAAGGATCCTTTATTAAATTTTGTTTATCGCTTTGTAGGCGATACGATTGAAGCAGAAGACATTGTCCAGGATACTTTTTATCGTGTTTATAAAAACAAACATTACTACAAAGAAGTTGCAAAATTTTCAACCTGGATATACACCATAGCCGGCAATTTGTCAAAAACAGAATTAAGGAGGAGGAGACGTCGTAAATTCTTCTCAATACATAGTGATTCAACAACAGAAAAAGAATATGAATTACCGGACAATTCAAAAAATCCGGAAACCAAAGCCAATTCATCTGTTACTGAAAGAATAATTCATAAGGCGATTAGTAAGTTACCTCCTAAATTCAGACAGGTGATAATTTTGAGAGATGTACAAGAATTTTCTTATGAAGAAATTGCAAGTATTTTAAAGGTACCATTGGGTACAGTTAAATCAAGAGTGAATCGTGCAAGGTTACGCTTGCAGGATGATCTTAAATTTTTAGTGAGTGACTTAAATGACATGTCTAATTAATATGGAGGATTTGTATGATAGATTGTGACAAAGTGAAAGAATTTATTTCGGATTACATAGAGAAACGCTTATCGCCAAATTTAAGAACAGAATTAGATAATCACTTTCAATTCTGTACCAGCTGTAAACTAGTAGTGAAAAGAATTCCCAAAGTTCAATCTTTAATGGGAAATTTAATTTCTGTCCAGTGCTCAAACAATTTTAATCTGAAATTAAGAGAAAAAATAGCTAACAGTGAAAACGACCCATATGTTTCAAGAGACTCATTTAAAAAACTGTCATATGGATTTTCCTTTGCTATTTTCATAGTTCTTATTGTATTTGGTTTTAATTTCTTTAATCAGGTAGAATCTGATTCAAACATTATCCTGCCCCAGGTTCAAAACCAGGAATCTTTGAGTCCTTCGACTCCATCAAATCAATACATTAAACACGCCTCTTCTAATTTATCACAAACTGAAGAATTAAATATTCGTACCAAGGATGGAGAAGGAGTTTATTCAGACTCAACAAAAATCAAATCACCTGAAGAGAAAAACCCAAGAGTAAAATATGTAGATTCAAAATAAGTCAACAAACAACTTTGATATTATTTGTTTGTTGACTTAATGTTTAAGCTGGCTAAGGGATAGGAATACTCAATATATCTGTTGTTTTTCCTCATTTATCTTTTTAATTTCTTCACCCTTTAGGGTAAGGTATGAATCTACAATTAATTGTTGTATTATTATTAATTTTTATTGGATTATTTATAAAACCCTTTTCATATGGATTGTGGGATTTTATATTCAAATTTATCATATTTGTCGGTGC
>DAOWAQ010000025.1 GCA_030634505.1 Calditrichia bacterium | reverse complement strand
TGTATTTGCTCAAATACTTCCATAATTTCTTCCCCGGTTTTGGAATCCAGGTTTCCCGTTGGTTCATCAGCTAGTATAATTGAAGGGTTATTGACAAGAGCCCTGGCAATGGCGACACGCTGTCTTTGACCTCCGGAGAGTTCATTGGGTTTATGATGAACCCTGTCTCCTAAACCGACACGTTCAAGTGCATCCATAGCCATCTGCCGACGCTGGGCACGATTTATACCACTATATATCATGGGTAATTCTACATTGTGTAAAGCATCTGCCCGGGGTAACAAATTAAATGTTTGAAAAACAAATCCGATTTCTTTATTACGAATGACAGCTAATTCATCATCACTTAATTTACTTACGTCCTGATTATTCAAGTGATATTCACCTTCCGTTGGCACATCCAAACAGCCAATGATATTCATCATTGTGGATTTACCCGACCCGGACGGTCCCATAATTGCAAGATATTCATTTTTATCAATGTTGATGTTAATTCCGTTTAGGGCAGGGACTTCAATATCACCCAAATTATATATCTTTTTTAAATCTTTAATTTCAATCAGCATCTTCTTCCCCTTTATCTTCTTTTATTTCTATCAAATCTTCTGTTTGTAACGTACGGCTCAATACTCTAAAAGGTGCAGTTACTACTTCATCGCCTTCTTGAATACCGCTTAATATTTCATAATATGTATCATCTGATATACCAAGTTTAACGGGTTTTGCGATAGCATGATTATCCTCTATGACAAAAACCACTTCAATCATTTCCTTTTTCTTGTCTTTATTTCTTCCTGCTTCGGAATCTTCTTTTGAATGTTCTTCAAGATCAGGTTTTTTTGTAAGTTTTTCTTTTTCCCTTGTAGTGACTGCCTGAATAGGGACTTTTAAAACATCGTTGCGTGTTTCGGTAATTATGTCTACTGTTGTGCTCATACCGGGTCTAAATCTTTCATTGTATTCGATTAAGGCAACAGTCACTTCGAAATTTGTAACCTGCTCCTGCGTACCTAATCCCCTAACTGTAGCGCTGTTTGCTATTTGGGTAACTACGCCTTTAAAGGTTGTATCGGGAAAAGCGTCAATTTCAATATCAGAGGTGTCATAGAGTGTAACATTTACAACATCATTTTCATCCACTTCGATAGCCGCTTCCATTTTTGAGAGATCGGCAACGACCATAATTACATCTTCCTGAAATTGGGCGCCCAAAGCAATTTCACCGGCTTCTTTGTTCAAATCCGTAACAATACCATCCATATCAGAATGTAATTTAGTTTTTGAGAGCATATCTTTTGCTTCATTTACATTGGCTTCGGCTTGTTGGGTATTGCTTACTCCGGCTTCATAGGCCGCTTCGGCAGCTTCAAAATCGGCAGTTGACATTAATCCTTTTTCTCTTAACTCCCGTGCCCGCACCAGTTCACTTTTCAACTTTTTTTCAGTAGCTCTCATTGATAGCCGGTATGACTTAGCCCGGGCAAGTGAAGCAATATATTGTTCCGGATCTAATTCAACTAATAGCTGTCCCTTTTTTACCTTATCTCCTTCTTCAGCATGAAGTCTAATTATTTTCCCAGCAACATTAGCACTAACCTTAACTTGTACTTCCGGTCTTATTTGTCCTGAACCTGTAACTGTTTGAACGATCTTTCCAATCTCAACTTTTTCAATTTCTACAGGAGTACCTTTTTCTTTTTTCAATAGATTTACTGCAATAAATGCTGCAATAGCGACAACAATCACAGCAATTATTATAATTTTCTTCTTCGTCATTTTCCCTCCCACAACAATCTAATTTTGATAAATAGTGCCAATTTTTTCTTCTATTTGAGCTTGTACGATTCGTGCGCTATACTGTGCAGCTACTAGTGTTTGTTCTGCACGGGTAAGATTTACTTGACCCTCACGCAGCTCCAATTGAGTTCCTGAACCAATTCTATATCTTTCTTCCGCAAGTCTATATTCTTCTTTTGCAGCTTCTAAATTTTCTTTATTAATTTCAATAATTTCCAAATATGATTCATAATTATCCAAAAATTGCATAATTGAAGATTTTACACTTCGTTCATTTGAAACAAGTGTTTCTTTATCATTTTTTAACTGTAACTTGCTTTGTTGAACATTTACTTTGTCATTAAATCCATTAAACAAATTAATCGATAGGTTTAATCTATAACTAAGATTCCAGTTTTCATTAAAATTAGAATAAACTTTGTCAAAACTTTCATTTCCCCTGCCATAAGAAACAGAACCGGATAAATTTGGATAATAACTACTTTCCATTCTGTTAATACCATATTCTTGAGTATTAATATTCTGATTATACATTTTTAAAGTCGGATTATTTGCTAAAGCATCTGCTATTAGATCATTAAGGTTACCAAAACCAGTTTTTAATTGATTGTCAGATTCAATATAAATTGGTGTGCCCGGTTCACGTCCTAAAACTAAATTGAGAATATTTTTTGCGGCAATTACTGTGTTCTCTTGAGTTAACAGCTGTATTTTGTCATTCCCAAGATTAACTTTGCTACGATATACATCGACCTTTGCCACAGAGCCAAGTTCAAACATTTTTTGGGTTTTATTCAATTGATCTTCACTGCGTTGAACAGCAAGTTCATTTACTTCCAATAATTTTTGATGCTTTAGTAAATCAAAATAATACTGTTGAACGTTAAGGATAACCATATTTTCTGTCGATTTTAAGCTAAAATCAGATGCCAATTTTTGAGATTTGGCCTGACTTATGCTGTTCCACCAATTACCTCCATCATAAATGTTTTGGTTCCATTGAATGCCCATGCTATTAAATTCAGTAGTATATCCATTCTGTCTTATTTTTTGTCTTTGATAAACCCATTGGCCAGTTTGTGGATCAAAACTAATAGGAACGTCTCTTTCAACAGTGACGGGTCCGTATTCATTTTTCGAATAACCAGCGGATGCCCCAATACTAGGAAGTATATAAGAGTAAGAACCTAAAACAGCTTCATCGGCACTTTCATTTTGAAATTTAGATATTTTTAATTCGGAATTATTTTCTAATGCAATCTGAATGCAATCTTCCAAAGATAGAACTTCATTTTGACTAAAAACATTGCTAAATAATAGTAAACTGCAAACCAGAGCTAAAGTAAAACTTTTCATTAATATTCTCCTAACTTTAAGATTATCCTATTAGACCACCAAATAATGAACTTATTCCAATATAAATAAAAACATAAATGACATATAATCCGATGACAATATAATTAGATTTTTCTTTTGAAAATTTATAAACAACTCCCAATCCAATAGCCCATAAGGCGATACGCCAAATAGAAAACAAATCAACAGCATTGGCTATTTTGAATAAAACGGTTTCTGATTCGGCGGGATCGAAAAGTACTGCCAAACTTGTATATACATGTATGGAATTTTTTGTAAGCATCATTGGTATTTTAACTATCGTTTCCGGTATAGCAACCATGTAACCCCAGGCATAAACAGCAAGCAATTGAATATATTTTGCTTTTCCCCCGAACATGAAATTACCAATCAATAAAAAGATTCCTGCAACTGCAGCAAAAGAAATAAAAGTTATTACAATTATTGCTATTGTGGGTTGTACCATTCGGGTTGGCGAATCTTTAGCTTCGTCGAAACGTTCCATAATTAATTCTTTACGGTCATCTGGAATTTTATCATTCTTTAGAAAACGTTCTTTTTGGGCTTCTAACTGGATGTCATATACTAAAAAACTTGAACCAATTGCCAACACAATTATTAAGATAGTAGGTAATAACCAATCAGGATGCAAAGCCAGGTTTTCAAATACTTTCCCAGGATTGGTAATTATTAAAATTAATTTTTGAAAGAGTGGTAATTTTTTATTTTGATTTGTATCAATAGTATTAAAATTGTTTTCCATTTAACCTCCACAGATTATTTGAAGCTAGTACTCGTGAAAGACGAGTAAATAAATAAAAAGTTTCGAGTAACTTAACAATAGATTATACAATGAATAAAATAAAATATTCAAAATTTCTTTTATAATTTATCATATGAATCTAATAATACACAAGGAATTAATAATAACATTTAAATACGTGACTACTTTTTGAATTTAATTTGAAATAAATAATACCTTGTAGTGGCATTAAATTGATATTAAATTCCAAAATAGAACTAATCATTGAAATGGAATTTATGTTAAAACCCAAGCTTAAAATGTCACGTTTGATAAAACGAGATAAAGACGATCGTTCATTTGACTTAGAATTTTGGCAAAAATTGAGCACAACTGTTCGCTTTAATAGTACCTGGGAAATGGTTGTTAATTACGAATTAAGTAAAGGGAAAAAATATGCTGAACTCCGACTTGATAGATCTGTTACAAATCTTAAACAAAAATAAAACTAAATATATAATCGTTGGAGCCTATGCTGTTATTCAATATACAGAACCAAGGTATACAAAAGATCTTGATATATGGGTGGATTCTTCAGTAGAAAACTCAAAAAAAGTGTGGAAATCATTGGTTGAATTTGGTGCACCGTTAGATAATGTTAACATAAAAGATTTTCAAAATGAAGAAAATGTATTTCAAATAGGTATTGAACCTAATCGTGTTGATATTCTAATGGGATTGGAAGATTTAGAATTCAACGAAGCCTGGAAATCAAGCAAGTTCTACGAATTTGATTCTGTTCGGGTGAAAGTTTTAAATATTGATAATTTAATAACGAGTAAAAAAAATACCGGCAGGCTTCAGGATAAACTAGATGTTGAACGTCTTGAAAAAGCCAGAGATAAGAGTAACAAATGAAATAAAATTATTACAGGTTATTTTCGGTTTTGTTCTTTTAACAATCTTTCGAGAAATATACGATCCTCATAATCTTTCTGCCGCAGAGTCTTTTTTGATTTGATAAGCATTGAAACATCTAAATATGGTATTTCTACATTCTTAATTTTTATATTAATAATGTGATCTTTTGCATCATTAAAAGTAACATCACAAGCTTTACTGATAAGGTCGACAACAATCTCATCAGCAATCCGTACAACCTGGTATTTTGATACATCGGAAACGTGAGGCCTTATCTGGCAAATAAAGAAGCGCTTGCTTTATTTTATTTACGTTAGTTGAAGATGGATTGATCAATAAATCAATATCGGCTGTTCCACGAAGAAAGCCGTAGTGTATCATTGCAAAGCCGCCGATAATTATATATTCAGCGTTTTTTTCATTTAAATGACTACATATATTTATTAGGTCATCTACCGTGGGGTCTCTAGAGAACTCTTTACTAACATATCTATTTTCCATTCATGAGCCTCATCAAATGTCTTGAATAAATATACACCCTTTTTGCAAATTCCCCTTTTTCCCCGTAACCGAGCAATAGTTTTTAACCAGCGATTTGCATCCTGCCAGCTTGGGCTTGGATTTGCTTTACGATTTCCAACTATTTTCATATTTTGTTTATTCATGTTGAATTCAAAATATTGATTAATTTAAAAGAAGTCAAATACATTATTTAAAGCAAGCTCTGTTTTTTAATAAATATTCAAATGCTGCATCATGTTCATTTGGAATTGTGCCTTCTAAAATGGCTTCTTCAATGAATTTTTTAATTTTACCAATAATAGGTCCGGGTTCAAGATTGAATTTTTGCATTATTTCATTACCATCAACCGGGCTTTTGAAAGCACGCATATGATCACGTTTTTCTACTTCAATAGCTTTTTTTACTACGATTTCGTAATTCTTTAAATACTTTTTTACCTTCTTCGGATTTTTAGAAGTAATATCTGCCCGACAAAGAACCATTAAATCCTCAAAATCTTCACCTGCTAAAAAAAGTAGTCGTCTAATGGCAGAATCAGTCACTTCCTCATTTACGAGAGCCATCGGTCTTAGGTGCAATCGTACTATTTTTTTTACATAGTTTAGTATCTCATTGGAATACTTCATTCTTTTTAAAATTGATGAAGTCATTTTCTCCCCAACAACCTCATGTCCATGAAAAGTCCAGCCGGTTTCTTCAGAAAATCGTTTTGTTTTCGGCTTAGCAATATCATGAAATAAAGCAGCCAATCTAAGATGTAATTTATCTGTTTGTAATGAAATTTGATCAATAACTTGTAATGTGTGATAAAATACATCTTTATGATGATGTTCAAATTTCTGTTCAATACCTTTGGCATTTACGAATTCAGGAATAAATTGATTTAGTAAATTACAGGAATCCAACAATTCGAGCCCAATGGATGGTTGTGGTGACATTAATATTTTATTGAATTCATCTGTGATTCTTTCCTGTGAAATAATTTCCAGTCTCTGTGAGACATTATTAATGGCATTTAACGTAATAGTTTCAATTTTAAAATTGAGAGTCGTTGCAAATCTTATGGCACGCATCATACGTAATGGATCATCAGAAAATGTTTTTTCCGGTTCTAATGGAGTTCTGATTATTTTATCTTTTATATCTGATATGCCATTATAAGGATCAATAATTTTACCGAAATCTTTTGGAGTAATATCCATAGCTAAGGTATTGATAGTAAAATCACGGCGGCTTAGATCTGATAACAAATCTGTCTGTACTACTTCCGGCTTTCGGGAGGAAGGGTCATATAATTCTTCCCGGGCATTAACAAATTCTAAATGATAATTTTTGTATTGAAGCATTGCTGTGCCGAATTTTGGGAAAAAAACCGGTTCGCTTACAGGTAATGTATTATGAATATTCTGTGTAAATTCTATTGCATCACCAATTACCACAAAATCAATATCTTTACCGGATTTATTCAATATTAAATCACGTACAAATCCCCCGACAACATATATTTGGATTTTTTGATTTCTGGATACCTGATAGATTTCATCAAGTACATGTTTTATGTCAGGATGAATTAAGTTTTTTAATGAATTTGTCATGTTTAATGAATAAAATTGTGTAGAAAATTTAATATAATAAAAAAGGATTGAGCAACCCAATCCTTTTAAAAGTAATTTAAGAATTTTTAATTAATTTATAGCAAGAATTTTTTTGTATTCAGTTTTATTGTTCAATACTTCCAAGGCAGAATTTAATTGTAAATCGTTTATTAATGAATATTTTATTCTTTTATGGTTAGAAAAATATTTATCAGCAAGTTCAGCAAGAAGAGCATTTCTAATTTCTTCTCTATGATTTACTATATCGTTATTTTTATAATTTTGCAAACTATCTAATAAAATTTTTGCGGATATTATTAAATCTTCGCGGATACTATTTTTTTCAGCGATTTCGATAAATTTTTCTAAATTTTCTTCTCCTTCAATTTCATAACTAAATTCAATATCGTTTGCATAGGCAAAAAATTCATTAAGTATTTGATCGTTAATTTTAAATTCACCACTCCAATTAGGATTATCCTGTTGATATTTTACGGAAAAATTAAAAAACACACTTTGCCGGTATAATTCAAAAGCCAGGTTTGATAAATCGGAATCCTTTATATCTACATCAGGAGAAATACCGCCCTTTTCAAAAACTTTACGTTTATTGATGGTATAAAATTCATGGGGCGGCGCATCATCTGAAATACTTGAATCTTTCGTAGCGAAGACACCATTTTCCTTTGTATAATCATATTTCTGAATGCAGCGCCCACTTGGAATATAATACTTGGCTGTAGTGATTTTTAATTTTGTATTTATACTATTATCTATATTATAAACCTTTTGTACTAAACCTTTTCCAAAAGTTTCTGAACCGAGAATGATAGCTCTGTCAATATCCTGCAAAGCTCCGGCAACTATTTCTGAGGCACTTGCACTTCCTCCATCTACCAGCACGACCATTGGAACATCCGGTAAAATTGGATTAGAGGTCGTCTTGAATTCATGGTCCCCATCTCTATATCCTTTAGTAGAAACTACAAGTGTGTTTTGGGGTAGAAAAACATTAGAAACTTCAACCGCGGATTCTAACAGTCCCCCGGAATTTCCTCTTAAATCTAATATAAATCCTTCGATTTTGTGTTTATCTTTTAAGTCATTAATTGCATTGATGAGCTCTTCTTCAGCTTTATCTGTAAAACCTGTTAATCTAACATAGGCAATATTATTTTCAATAAAATCACTATAATTTACATCTTCAATTAGTATCTCTGCACGAGTGATTTTCATGGATATTTCACCTGTATAACCATTTCGACTGATAGAAAGCTCAACATCAGTTCCTATGGGACCCCTTAATAAAGTGGAAACTTTTTGGGTAGATAATGATGAGACTAAAATACCATTAATTTTTTCTATAATATCTCCGGCGCGAATCCCGGCTCTTTTAGCGGGTGAATTATCCATTGGGCTAATTACTGTGACCTTCTTATTCCGCATGCCGATCTCCATGCCCAAACCACCGTACTTACCTGTTGTGATAATTTTAAGATTTATATCAGCTTCGGGTTCTATAAATACAGTATAAGGATCTAATTTATTAAGCATGCCATCAATGCCCGCTCTTATGAATTCATAGGGATCAAATTCCTCAACATAATGCATATTGATCTGTTTGTAAACTTTCTCAAAATTCGTTAATCCCTTTTGAACTTTCTTATAAAAATCTGTTTCATCGGCAGTGGTAATATGAACGGGAGTTATTATTAAAATCAATGATAGCAAAGTCACCAATATAATATGTTGTTTCATCAAAAATTCCTCTAAATATTATTTATATAATTTTACAGAAAAAGGAAAAAATAGTTTCTGTAAGAATAAATTTACTGTTTAAAATCCAATTTTGAACAAACTAATTCCCAAATCTGGTTACTTAATTTAGAAATATTTTGATCAGCGTTTAATACTTTAACCCGGTTATTATCTGTATCGGCAATTTTTAAATATCCTTCACGTACTCGTTTAAAAAAATCAGATCCTGCCGATTCTAATCGATCTATTTCATTCATCGTATTTTCCTGCCGTTTGTTCATTGTTTCCAGTGGCAAGTCAAGAAATATTGTGAGAGAAGGTAAAAACCCATTTGTAGCTACATGATTAACCTGTCTGATTAAATCAAAAGAAATTTGGCGACCATATCCCTGGTATGCAGTCGTTGAATCCACATAACGGTCGGCAATTACAAAACTTCCTTTTTCCAATGCGGGAATTATTTTCTCATTTAATAATTGATTTCGAGCCGCTGAATATAATAGCATTTCTGTTTCGGATGTCATTAACAGGTTTTTTTTGTCCAACAAAATTTCCCGAATTAATTCGGATATTTGAGTACCGCCAGGTTCGCGCAGAATAATCACTTCTTGGTTTTTTGCAACCAGCTTGTTCTTTAAATTATTGATTTGCGTGCTTTTGCCTGAAAAATCTATACCTTCAAAAGAAATAAATCGTTTATTTAATGACATAACTATTTTTAATTATAAATTTAATTTTTTCCACTTGCCTTTTTTGAATCGCCAGTAATTTAATAAAAAGCGTGTTAATTCATCAAATCCCTGAATGAGCCATATTCCCGCCAGCCCCATTCCCAATGGAATTGCCAGAATCCATGATCCGATTATTTCGTATCCGGTGGCAGTAAAAACAGCCAACCACATTAACCAGTTTAAATCAGCGCTGCCCCTTAAATTTCCTGAATATACAATATTAAGACTTTTAGGTAATTGAATGAAAGCAAAGATTAGTATAAGTGAATTCCCAAGTGCTATTACTGCAATATCATCTGTAAATATATCCATTATGTGATTGGAAGCCAATAATAGAAAAGAACAAATAATACAGGCTGCAGTAAATCCAACCAATGCCGCAATTGCTCCGGCCCTTTTTGCCTGTTTATCATGATCAGCGCCAAGACTTTTACCAACAATTGACATTGAGCTAATTCCAAATCCAAAAAAGATCATGGTGATAACCATTTGAATTCTTACAAAAACCTGGTGAGTTGCTAAAACAACAATACCCAACCAACCGGCATAAACACTCATAACTAATTGCCCAACGGACCAAATTGCTTGTTCAACAGTGGTAGGGATGCCTAGTTTTATCAATGTTTTGAATGTATCAAGATTAGGACGCGTAATTTCCACAAATGCCAGAAACAGCACAGTTTTTCGACTACGCAAAAGATAAAAAGTTATAAAGAACCCTATTGAATGTGAAATACCTACGGCCAATCCGGCGCCCATTGTTTCTAATCGTGGAAAACCGAATAAACCGAAAATCAAAAGCCCGTCCAAAATCAGGTTCAAGGAATTAATAAACAAGTTTACTTTCATGGTGATTAAAGTATCACCGACACTACGTAAAATACCAAGGGCGATAAAATTGATAATTATTAATGGTGCAAACCAAGCAATCGTTGAGATATATTTAATACCGTACATTTGAGCAATCGGTTGTTCTTCGCGTATTACAGTATAAATTAATGGAGCCCCATAATACCAGACTAAAGCGATCAAAATTGAGAGTGCAGCGCCGACAATGATAGATTGTCCCAAAATATGATTAGCATTCCAATGATCTCCGGCCCCAAGATATCGAGCAGTAATAATTGAACTGCCAACTACAAATGTAAGTAAGATTGTAAAGGTCAATAAAATAATTTGTTGTGAAATTCCGACGCCGGCTAATGCCGCAGTAGAAAGATGACCGATCATAATTGCTTCAATTAACCAGGTAAAAGTTTGTGAAGAAAGGTCAACCACAGCTGGTAATGAAGTTTTTAATACTTCTTTGAGTGTTTTTCTTTTTGATATGGGTTCGGTCATAAATTCATTTCTTTTCTGCATTGCCCGCAACAATCAGTACAATTTCACCCTTAATTTTTCTGCTTTCGAGATAAGACAATAATTCTTCAAGGGTTCCACGATAAAATTCTTCAAACTTTTTTGTAATTTCTCTACCCATTAAACATTGACGGTTGCCAAAATAAGTCAAAAACTGATTGACTGTTTTTAAAACACGATGTGGAGATTCATAAAAAACCAACGTTCTTTTTTCATCTTTTAATTCGTTTAATTTTGTCTGTCTGCCTTTTTTTAGTGGTAAAAATCCTTCAAATACAAAACGGTTAACCGGCAATCCCGATACAACTAAAGCAGCAAGCAAAGCTGAGGCCCCGGGTATTGGAATGATTCTAATCTTTTCCTGTACACAAGCAGTAACCAATGCGTAAGCAGGATCGCTGATACCCGGAGTTCCGGCATCGGAAACCAGGGCAAGTGTTTCACCATTTCTGAGTTTATTAATAAGTTTTGGGGTTTGACTCTTTTGATTATAACTGTGATAAGGAATTGTTTTAGTTGAAATATCATAATGATTAAGCAACCGGGAAGTGATCCTCGTATCTTCAGCAGCAATTAAGTCCACATTCTTTAAAATGTAAACAGCACGATAAGAGATATCTCCCAAATTGCCGATAGGTGTGCTGACAATATATAAAGCGCCGGCTATGAGTTCTTCCTGGTAACTCATTTGATTAAATAAACATAATTATTAGATTTAACTTAATTCTACTTGAATTGATAATTGTAAAACCCCCAAATGGGGGCTTCCAAAAGTTAGACTCCCCAATCTCTGCAATATCGAAAATCCTGGTTGATGGTTCTATTTGATAATTTAGCAATAATAGGTGGGCGTCTTTTGAATTGAGAAGATTGAATCATTTTTTGAATTTTATTTATCATTTCTTTCGCAAAATTCTGATCGAGCAGCATATCATTGGAATACCTGTGATCAATCATGTAGTGAAGCAATTCATCAATCTGTTCATAAGAATAGCCGATTTCATCCTCGTCGGTTTGGCCAACCCAAAGATCCGCGGATGGCGGTTTTTTTATGATTTCTTTAGGAACGCCAAGATATTCTGCCAGTTCCCAGATTTGTGATTTGTACAGATCGCCGATAGGATTAAT
>DAOWAQ010000188.1 GCA_030634505.1 Calditrichia bacterium | reverse complement strand
TTATTCAATGGATAAAATAGTTTAACCTGATAATCATGAAAATGCGGTCTGAAATAAGTAGAAGGAAGATTTAACAGATCCATAATCTTGTCATAATAGTTAATTCTACCGGATAAAAGAAACGACCCCTTATCACCCGGTAAGCTACCTTCAGCTAACAATCTTGTAGACACAAAGCTTGAACTGAATGAACCTTGAAATTTTCCTCTTCTACCATACCGATTATAAACTTCAATTACCGCAGACATCGCTTGTCCATATTTTGCAGGAAATCCCCCTGCATAAAATTCAATATTATCGATCAGATCCGGATTAAATATCGATGACAATCCTCCCAAATGGTATGGTTCATACACAAAAATTCTATCAACCATAATTACATTTTCCTGTGTTCTTCCTCCACGCACATACATTTTACCACTAAAGTCTGTTTGTGTAATTACTCCGGGCAATGTCTGCAAAGTTCTTGTAGCATCTTCGAGTGAACCGGCTCTTCCTTCCAATTTTAAACTAGAAATATTAAATGCACTACCTACAGCTTCTTTGGAAAGTTCTTTTTCTCCAACAATTTCAATTGTTTTACCATACTCCATAGCTTCTTGTATCAAATATATATTTAATTCTTTTGTCTCATTTTCAGCCAATATTATATTCTTGATTTCGACAGTTTGGTAACCAATGACTTCAAATTTTAATGTATATACACCGGTAGGTAGATTTATTTCATAAAGACCATCTTTATCGGCGGCATCCCCTAACTTTGTTCCGACAACAGATATATTAGCGCCGGCAAGTAAATCTTTGGTTTCTGCATTTTTAACAATTCCTTTTATAACACTTTTAGACCGGGATTCGGCGGGAATAAAAATAAATAAAATAAATAAAGCGAGAAAAATGTTACTTGAGTAAGAATTCATTATTCAAGGATTAATTCCTTCTATCAAATCACAAACATTTTTTTATTATAGGTAAGATAGTAGTTTTATAATATTTTGCCAGTGAGTTGATATATTTCTATTCCGTATTAAAATGCGGGGCTCGTCACAAAGAGATTGGCGCTCCACCCTGAAATAACAGGAGGATTAATGTTCGCTTCCCTGAAATAAGGGAGAACAAGTCCTGACGCCCCGGTACGATGATCTCAACCCGGTATTGGACTCGTGATCAAGCCCCGCACTAAAAAATATAATAATTTACAGAAAGTGCAGAAATTTAAACTCTGAAGTTACCTATAATTAGAAATTGATCAAACTTCAGTCATAATTTTGTCAAACTGCTCAACAGGTATTGCTTCTGTTGTGGAAAAAGAAATACCCGTCATTTTACTAACTGCAATAGAAGCTTTCATTGCATTTTGCGTATCTGGGAAGTTTACAATAAAAAGCAAATCCTTTTCGCCGAGCAATGCATACATTGATTGTATTTCACCACCAAACTTTTTAATTAAGTCATTTGCCTGGTCGGTGCGCGCAGCGCTCATTGCATTCATTGCGTCCAACGAATATTTACCGGTTAATATATAAGTTGACATAAATACCTCCTTTCTCTGCTACATTTTAATGAGCAGAATCAGGGTTAGTTAGAGGTCTTCCATGACAAATTATTCTCCGATTATAAAATGTTCAAAAGTTGAATTAATGATAATTTATTTTTATTGCGATGTCAAGTAATTTATAAATCAGATTCAAATTCTTCTATTTTGTAATCTCATTCAATTTCTATCATAATATTATATTGTATTCCTTGTGAAACATTACCTGCAAAAACATATTACTTCATTACTTTAAGCTATTTCTATTCAAAAGATCTTTAGGTTGTCCAAAATTATCAGTAACAATTCGGAACTTTACAGTTTTGAAATTATTTAACTATATAAAAGATAAATATGGAATTATCCATGAAAATAATAGATAAAATTCCATTGTTTCCTCTTCAAACTGTATTATTGCCTGAATATCCCCTTGCCCTTCATATATTTGAAGAAAAGTACAAATTATTAGTAGACCATTGTTTGTCAAATGACTCAGAGTTTGGAGTGGTGTTGGCTAATGGTAATCGCATCCGGAAAATAGGTTGTACAGCAAGAATTATTCAGATCTATAACAAATACGAAAATGGTAAAATGGATATTCTAACCATTGGTCAAGAAAGATTTAAAATATTAAATATTTCTGAAGACGATCTCTATTTAAATGCTGAAGTGGAATATTTTGATGACGACGATGAGGATGAATCAATCGACCTGTTTTCACTTTCTCAAAAAGGAATAGAAATGCTTTATGATTTAGGTAAATTGAAGATTAATAATGAGCTCACAAAATATATAGGTCAACTAAACCTTAAGGTCATCTCATTTATTATTTCTTCAATTGGTGGTTATACAAATTCAGAAAAACAAAAATTCCTGGAAATGACATCTACTTCTGAGAGGCTAATATCGGCTATTGAGCTTTTGGAAGAATATCTTAGCAAGGTTGATAAGTTCTATTTTCCTTCGGAAAACTGATTTATATTTTAAATTAAATTATCTATCATCCCCAACAAAGTGTTCATCTTCAAAAAATGATTACAATTTTTAACTTTTATATATTTGATAAGTAAGTAAATATTAAGAAAAAAATTGGGATGATATACAAAACACCTGTTTTGCCAAAAATGGATTATTGACAATTAAAAATTTTCTATAGATCTAAATTTAGTATAGTTCTATAATTATTAATATATTATAAATCCTCTACGAGGATTAAACTTTTGCACAGATTTTTTGCTACTACAATTATTAAACCTCTACGAGGTAACGTTTATGAATTACAATATTTAAAAATGTATTGGATATGATCATTTATTATAAATTAATTATATGTAATTTTTCAATTTTTCTTTCCGGATTAACAATAAGATATTTTCATTCCAGAAAAAACATCGTCACATAGTGATCCCTATGGGATAGATGTTTAATTATTGTAAAAATACAAACAATAATTCCCATAACCATTTATCCTCGTAGAGGATACATAAATAAGGTAGTGTAATGAAATCAGGCGTATTTTCTCAACTTTATACTCATTTGGTATTCGCGGTTAAATACCGGGAACGATTATTAATAAAAGAAATTCAACCCGAAGTATTCAGTTATATAAGCGGCATAATTGCTAATCGGAAACATAAATCGATAATCACAAACGGTATGCCGGATCATATTCATATTTTCGTCGGATTAAATCCAAACGACAAAATATCTGACCTTGTCGGCGCAATCAAAAAAAGTTCATCTACTTTTATCAATGATAAAGGTTGGTTCAGGGGAAAATTTCATTGGCAAGATGGGTATGGTGCGTTCTCATACGGAAAATCCCAATTAGAAAACGTATATAACTATATTAAGAATCAAGAAAATCATCATAAAAGGAAAACCTTTCAGGAAGAATATATAACACTATTAAATCTATTTAAGATTAAATATGAAGAAAAATATTTATTTAATTTTTTTGATTAATAATTTTAAATATGATGAAAATATCACGAATCCTCTACAAGGATTTAACTTATACGGGGTCTACTACTACTACAATTATTTGACCTCTACGAGGTGAGTATTATTATTTCAGTGGTTGAACCTGTCTTTGGCTAAACGTCAGTTCCACCTTATTAACAGAACACATACACCAAGCACTTCAACAATTTCTTCCAATGTCAATCCGCCAAATAAACGGTATTCCACCACTTTACCCTGGTGTTCGTTAAGTGTGGCAATCTCTTTTAAAAGTTTATCCAGTAAAAGCAATTCATCAGCTTTGATTTATCCCGGTTAATTAATATCCACAAAAAGGTTCTTATGGCATCCCGATTACTATAGGGACGTGGTAGAATGAACTTATATCTGATTCTAAATATGCAATTCAACAACATCGCCATCATATAAAATATGATCACGGCCAACCAATTGACCGTCAAAAACATCTTTGCCCCAGATTCGGGCAGTCTTAAAATTTTGCAAAAAATCTTTATGCACTTTTACAGCAAACTCTTCCAGATTATCCGCTGTTTTCAAAACAAAGGGTGAATTCATTTGCGGAGGTTTGCCGGGCTTTTTTGAATAGATTCGCATAATATCAAGTTTTTCAAATATCAATTTTTTCAAATTATCCAGGTTGTCTTTTGTTTGAGCGGACACAGGTATTTTTGTACATTTTTCTTCCAGTAATTCACAAAATACATTATAGTCATCATTAAAGTTTTCATAATCGCTTTTATTAATTACAAGTATAAAAGGGATAAATGATATGTTGGGCTCATCTTTAAATTTTTCCTGACGCTGTTGAGGTACAATTCGGTTTTGTTCCAAAATTTCAAGCGAAGTCTCAAACTGTTCAAAAGGATATCCCTGTAGATCAATCAATAAAAGTACAAGATTGGAAATCTTAATTAGGTTGAACAATTCCGATTCCGCATGTTCTTTTGTTAATGCTGGTGTATCAACCAATTGAATCTGAATATCTTCAAATGGCATCATTCCCGGTGTTGGCAGCCAGGTAGTCATAGGGTATTCCGATACTTTTGGCGTCGCATGTGTTAAGGCAGAAATCAATGCTGACTTTCCAACATTTGGCGCTCCGATAATGGCAACCCGCCCTGCCCCCTCTTTATCAATATGCCA
>DAOWAQ010000076.1 GCA_030634505.1 Calditrichia bacterium | reverse complement strand
CTGCTATTTCTGTATCTTCAATTTCTCCAAAAACAAAAATATTTGGCGTAGAACCTGCCGGGGCAGATGATGCATTGAGATCATTTCAGCAGGGAAAAATTATTCCTTCTGTAAATCCACAAACATTGGCGGATGGTTTGCTTACTTCACTTTCCGATAAAACTTTTCAAATTATTACCAGGCATGTCAATGAAATATTAACTGTAAAAGAAGATTCAATAATTCAGGCAATGAAATTAATCTGGGAGAGAATGAAAATTGTGGTTGAGCCTTCAGCAGTAGTACCGTTTGCAGCTGTTTTGGAACATAATTTAGGCATGCGATTTAAGAGAATTGGGATTATACTTTCTGGGGGGAATGTGAATCTTGATAGATTTTGGGAGTATTTATCTCAATAAATATTTAATGCTATATATTATAAGCATTGATTGAATTTATAAGTCTCACCTGAAGAATCTTCAATAAATGAAAGTAAACAATTGTTCATTTTATTTTTAAACGTAACATTTACTTTATTAAAGGTCAACGGAAAACTTCCTGTTATTTTTCTGGCTTCTTTAAGCATTTTAGCATTATCTATTTTTTCATTTACTTCAACAATTAATTTAAGTTCATTCTCGATTGAAATAATTTCATCTAATATTCCAAATTGAAAAACCGGTAGAATCAAATCTGCGTTTGGTGATCCGGAAAGATTAATCGTTAAATATTCGGATTGATTTATTGGTTCGATTACCTGGATTGTAACTTTCCCGGGGTAAACTATTTCCTGGTATTTCTTTCCAATTTCTTTTGTTTTATTTTCGATATTCTTTTTTGATGAATATTCACTTTGTGGAAATTCAAGAAAGATGCGTTTGTGTTGAATCTTCTTATCAAAATACAGATTGATATTTTCATTTTCTTTTAATCTATTACTAAAGGAAATTGCATTACTAAAGGCGCTCATTTTTTTTGTACCAAGCAAATCTGAACGAATCCAACCTTTTAAACCATTTTCAAGAATGACTTCGTACCAACCCTTTTGATTTCTTATTACCTTTACCGAATCTCCATCAGTTAAAGAGGTTAATTTATTTGAACTTGCAGAATTACTTGATCTCACATTGGCTATTTTTTTGTAGGCCCATAAATATTTTACATCCGGTTGTTCCACTTTAGGAGGTGGCTCTTTGGTCACTTTTGGCGTACAAGATAAAAATACAAAAATAAATATTAATGGGATTAATTGATATCGCAATTGAGCCTCGTCTATTTAGTTGATAATTAAATATAAGAGATAAACTTATATTTTATGAAATATTAGAAATTCACTTATTTTTTATATTAATTTATTACAAATTCCTTTAATATTTTTGTCCACAATTGATAACCCTTTTGATTCAAATGTAAGCCATCATGCGTTAAATCAGATTTTAAGAATGAATCATCATCGACAAATAACGAATAAATATCAATCCAAATAAATTTATGTTGATATACTAATCCTTTTATTAAAAGATTAAGACGTACAATTTTTTCAGGAGGACAATTCTTCCATTTTGATGCTGTAGGTAGAATAGAATGAATATACACTTTTGTGTCCGGTATTTTATTGGCAATTATCTCTAAGAGTTTACTGTAATTTACTAAAATGGTGAAATCAGAATCCTGAGCACCAATATCATTAATGCCAATTAAAATAAATAGTTTGGATGGTTGTAAATCGATCACAGAATATTGCATGCGCTCAATCAGTCCATCAATGTGATCACTGTTAATTCCGCGATTAATTATTTTTGTATTTTTAAAATATTTGTTAAAATCAAAACCATCGGTGATGGAGTTTCCAAGAAAAATAATTCCACCTTTATCAAGCAATTTTAATTCTTCCTGAAAAAGAGCAGTTTTTTCAAGCCAGTAATCATTCCTGGTATGCTGCGCAAAAACAGAATTAAACAAAAATAATATGATGAATATTAAATATAAATATTTCATGATTTTTCTTTAATAATCAATATGAAAGATAATCAAGATATTTCAAAATTCAAAATATTCTTGTTTCTGGATGCTGGTAACTCGTTTATTGTCACTGGTCACTGAACAGTGACTGCTACTACCACTGCCACTAGCAACTGGATATTGGTTATTTGTTCTTGGTTCTTGTTCACTGCTGCTGTGCCAGTTCATGCGATATAGCCATTTCTCTTTCCGCATCTTCTATTAGACCTTTTTGTACATAGAGTCTGGAAAGTGCTGTATGGGAAAAAGGATCATTAGGAGAAATCTCTACCATCTTTTTGGCTGCTTCTATGGCATTTTCCAATCTACCGGATTTATTATATGCTTCGGCTAAAGCATTATAAGCGGTATCAAAATTTGCATCCAGATTTATTGCTTCTCTAAAACATTCGATAGCATTATCATATTCTTGATTGCTAAAATGTTTAAATCCTTGATTTAAATGTTCATTCTTTGTCATTAAAAATCTCCATTAAATTTCAATCAATTTATTTGCACAGCCAAACGCAATACTTCATTTTAATATTCTGCATAATTAATTTTATTATAAAAACTGTAGTCATAAAATCACAAAAACACAAGATTAAAAATAAGTTCAATATCATTTTTAGCGCGGTTGTTGAGTAGTGCCCCGAGTGTAGTCGAATGGCAGCCGAAACAAAGCGATCTTGATAAAAAAATGAGATAAAAAAGATTTCTCACCCCGATGAATCGGGGATTCGAAATGACATGTACTTTTTTTCTTGGCAAAGAGTTATATAAATAATCAAGAAGAATTACTAAAAAATTTATTTGTTAAAAGTAATTTGTTTGTTAATTTTTAAGGTACAATTCAGATAAAATATTATTAGGAGACGAAATGAGTAATTGGGACTGGTCAATACAAAATCAAGATTTTTTAAATCGAACAATAAAAAGATGCCAAAAACAAAATGTAATTTTACCAACTTTTAAAGAATTAAAACACCCGGAAACAATCTCTGAAAAAATACAATCAAAGTTAAAAGATATAGATTTTCAGGAAGTTCATCCTCTAAATCTTTTCCGAATTAACTGGCGAAATGATAATGAGACAAAGGGAATAGGGGAAATAAACTATTTGGAAATTCCCAAAGAAATTACAGGTGTAAAAGCAAGAATTATAGGATTAGTTGGTAAGTTCTTTCCGACAGGGGCTCACAAAGTTGGCGCCACTTATGGCTGTCTGGCTCCATATTTAGTTAGCGGTAGATTTGACCCCGATTATCACAAAGCAGTGTGGCCTTCAACGGGTAATTATTGCCGGGGAGGTACATTTAATTCGGCATTGTTATCCGTTCATCCAGTAGCTATTTTACCGGAGGAAATGAGCCAGGAAAGATTTGATTGGCTAAAAGATCATGGCGCTGAGATTTATGCTACTCCCGGTTGCGAAAGTAATGTAAAAGAGATTTATGATAAGTGTCATGAGTTGGAAGCAGAAAGTGATGAATATTTAATTTTCAACCAGTTCGACCAATTTGGTAATTCTGTATGGCATTATGAAATAACCGGTTATACTATTGAAACTTTATTCAATCAATTAAAGCAGGGCAATCAAAGATTAAGTGGATATGTTAGCGCTACCGGTTCTGCCGGTACCATCGCAGCCGGTGATTATTTAAGAGAAAAATTTCCATTGATAAAAATTCTTGCTACTGAGGCTTTGCAATGTCCGACTTTATTGATGAACGGATTTGGCGGGCATAGGATAGAAGGTATTGGTGATAAACATATACCCTGGATTCATAATGTAAAAAACACGGATGCTGTTGCTGCCATTGATGATGAAGATACTTTAAGAATATTAAGATTGTTTAATGAACCGGTTGCCCATGAATGGTTAAATAACAAAGGAATAGATAAAAACATTATTGAAAAATTACCATATTTGGGTCTATCCTCCATTTGTAATCTTTTAAGTTCAATAAAACAAGCCAAGTATTTTGACTATAATGAAAATGACGTCATCTTTACCATTTTTACTGATTCGGCAGATATGTATTTATCCCGTTTACAGGAAATGAATGAAAGCTGGGGTGCTTATACAAAACAGCAGGCAGAAATTGATTGGACTGCTTTAATAAAAAAACAAAGCATTGATTATTTTAAAGAATTGACTTATACAGACAAAAAAGCTATTCATAATTTAAAATATTTCACATGGATTGAACAGCAGGGCAAAGATGTGGAAGAACTCAATGCCCAATGGTATGATGAGAGTTACTGGAAAGAACGATTTTCTGTGGTTCTGCAATGGGATAAGATGATTGAAGAATTTAATAATCAGGTTGGATTAGAATAACTCGACCCCTAACCCTTACTTTGAAAACAGCCTATTCCAATTGGCTTAAAATGTTATTTGAAAGTTAGTTTTTGGCTGCGGATTAATCAACCCAACCCCGGCCCTTCCCTTGAAAGGGAAGGGTGACCTTAAGGTCGGGATGGGTTATGTTGTAAGTTTCAGTCCTTTCTAAAAAAACTTATTTTTTACAGTTTTTAGTACACTCTCCAAAAAATTCAGTATAAAACTATATTTGAAAATTGAAAGGCAAAGCTATGAATATTGTAATATTACTGGAATTATTCTGGGACTACTACTTGTATTTGGAACAATCTATTCAAAAGCAGGGAATTTTGACAATTCATAATTCTGCATAATTACCTTTATCTTGCTTCGTAAAGTTATTTTGAATTGCAATAATCATAAATTTAAAATAAATTAAAACTAGTATTTGAAGTTCTATTTCTAAAAATGACCAAATCAAAAACTATAACAAATGTTCTGCTTTGTTCAAAAGATAATAATCTGCGATTAGCTAATATTACTTTTGACAATCAAATTATTGATATTCAATATTTAATATCAAAAGAAATAAATTGGAGTGAAATTTCCACAAAGGAGTTGTGGCAAAAATTTGTATCTTTACAAATTCAAAATGGTAGTACTAATGATAATAACACAATTGATGGAAGATATTTATTGCTGATGCCGGGTGCTATTGATGCGCACGTACATTTCGACACCCCAGGATTTGAAGACCGTGAAGATTTCGATCATGGTTCTTTGGCTGCAGTTTTTGGAGGTGTGACGACAGTAATAGATATGCCCTGTACTTCTTTGCCACCGGTAACCAATGAAAACAATTTTGATATAAAATTAGAAGCTGTTACAGGAAGAAGTTATGTTGATTATGCTTTCTGGGGTGGAGTGGCTGGAAATGATTTTGCAAATAATAATGATATTTCTAAACAAATAAATGATTTGGCAAAAAAGGGTGTTGTTGGATTTAAGTCATATTTGATTTCGGGAATGGAATCTTTTGCTGACCTAAAAGAAGATGAAATGACTGAAACTGCACAAAAGCTAAAAAAAACAGGGCTACCTTTGGCTGTCCATGCAGAAGATAAAGATATGGTTTCAGAAAGAAGAGATCATTTAAAGAAAATCGGAAATATAAATTGGCAAGGTTACTATTTTGCCAGGGATGAACGTGTCGAAGCTTTAGCAGTAATGAAAATGATAAATATTGCCAGGAAAACCGGTTGTAAAATTCATATAGTTCATTTGAGTTCACAATTTGGAGTAGAATTGATTCGTCAGGCTAAAAATGAAGGATTAAATGTTTCTGCAGAAACCTGTCCACATTATTTATATTTTATAAAAGATGATTTTGATAATCCTGTAATATCTGCTTATCTTAAAACTGCACCACCGGTAAAATCTGAATATGATCGATTAGCACTATGGGAAGCCATTAAAGACGGTACTTTAGAATTTGTTACAACCGATCATGCAGGCTGTGATCCCGAAAAAGAAAAAAAAGGAAATGATTTTTGGCAGATTTATGGTGGAATACCAGGGGTTGAACATCGTGTTCCGTTTTTATTGAGTGAAGGATTTAAGCGAGGTAGATTAACACTGGAAAAAACCATAAATTTACTAAGCACCAACGTGGCCAATTATTATAATCTTAAAACAAAAGGTAAATTATTTAGAGGCAGTGATGCTGACTTCTCTTTAATTAATCTTTGGGATAATCAGACAATTAGTGCAAACAATATGCACAGTAAAAATAAATATACTCCATTTGAAGGAAAGACTTTTGAAGCAATAGTAGAAAAAACTATTTTAAGAGGTCAACTAATTGTGAATGATCGTAAACTTTTTCAGCATGAAAAGGTCGGTAAGTTTATTGGAGTATAAGCTAAGTCTAAATTTGGAGAATAAAATTGAAAATTACTAATGCTTGGATATGCCAGATAGAGGACAATAAGATTAAACCTGTATTTGGTGATATTTATGTCCGAAATGGTTCCATCATTGATATTCAGAAAAAGAATTATAATAGTTATGTTGTTGAAACAGAAAATAAGACGATTGCCAAAAGTGGTTTTAATGTACAGGGTAGAGTAGTCACAGTACCTCAAATCAACTTTCATGATCATTTTTATTCCCGATTAGCAAAAGGATTATCTATTAAAGGGGCGATGGACAATTTTGAAAATATTTTGAAAAATTTATGGTGGAAACTGGATAAACTCCTCGACAGGGATATGATAATTGCCAGTGTTCAAATGGCAGCTTTAGAATCCATTCAAAATGGGGTGACTTATATTTTTGATCATCATGTTTCTCATAAATTCGTTAAAGATTGTCTTTCTGATATTGCCGATGTATTGAAAAAAATAGGATTACGTGCTGTTTTAAGTTTTGAGACTTCTGATCGAAATGGTGAAAAATTGTCAAAAGCAGCGTTAAAAGAGAATGAAAGATATTCTAAATTTCAAAATGGTGATCTAAAAGCTATACTAGGTCTACATGCATCTTTCACGTTGAATGACAGTACACTGGAACAGGCAGAAAAATTGATAGAAGGGAATGATTTGGGAGTTCATATTCATCTCTGTGAAGGTGATACAGATCGAAAAGAAAGTCAACGACTTTATGGAAATTTACCTACCCGAAGATTAAAAAAATATAATTTGTTAAATGAAAAGAGTATTTTAGCACACGGTGTTGATTTGATCGATGAAGATTATTTAATGATAAAAGATAGCGGGAGCGCCATTGTTTATTGCATTGATTCGAATCTTAATAATGCAGTGGGTATTCCTGAATATAAAAATCTGCCCGTGGAAATACCAATTTTAGTTGGAACTGACGGGATGCATGCCAATGTTGCAAAATCAATGAAACAATTATTTTTATGCCATCGATACCAGCAAAACAGTTTTGATAGTGCCTTTCAATTTCTTGGTAAAAGTTATTTTGATCAGATAAATTTTGTAAAAAGATATTATCCTGATTTTCCATCTTTGCAGTTGGGTGACAGGGCTGATTTTATTGTTTGGGATTATATCCCACCAACACCATTTACATTCGAAAATTTCTTTGGCCATTATATCTATGGTATGTGTGAACGCCCTATTCAAAGCGTCATTCAAAATGGTAAATTTTTGATGAAAAATTATCAAATCAATGTGAGTTCAAAACAGGAAATTGAGTTAAATATACATCAACAGGGCAGAAAACTATTTAACAAATTTTAATATGAATTACTAAATATTTACTCACCCTTGTCTATATGCAAAGCAAATTCAATATTATTGGTAAAAATGTAATTCGTCAGGATGGACTGGAAAAGGTAACCGGTCAGGCTAAATTTGCGGATGATATTAATTATCCCAATCAATTGTTTGGTGTAATGGTACGTCTTCCTGTTTCTCATGCAAAAATAATTTCCTTAAATTATTCAGAAGTAAAAAACAATAAATCTATTGTTACTATTTGTGATGCCAATGATATTCCCGGTGCTAATAAAATCGGTCCGATCAAAAAAGATCAGCCGGTATTTGCATATGACAAAATAAGAACTCCCGGAGATGTGGTGTGCATGCTGCTGGGTAAATCTGAAAGTGATTTAATAAAATTAAAAAACAAAGTAAAAATAGATTATGAAGAATTACCAATTTTATCTGATCCGAGGAAATCTTTAGACTCCGACGCTCCATTAATTCATCCGCAATATGAAAACAACCTGATTGTACACTATCCACTCAGGAAAGGTGATATTGAAAAAGGATTTCAGGAATGTGACCATACAATCGAACAGACCTACACAACGCCTCATAT
>DAOWAQ010000165.1 GCA_030634505.1 Calditrichia bacterium | reverse complement strand
GTTGCGGTCTCTGTATTTCTTGGACCGACAGGATTCACCGAGCCCAGCAATGTGAACCCACATTAGAACCAGGGGATTGAATTAGAAAGCACACCCTCGTTTCAGACTGCGGATAGCATTTTTACGTTTTCTTGTGCATTAGGTGATGCAGATGGTGATGGGGATTTGGATCTTGCAGTTGCGGGTGGCCAACCTTATTCCATCGGTATTGGACCTTACCAAAATAATGGTAGAATTTGCTATAATAAAAACGGTGTATTGGATTCGCTTCCGGGTTGGACTTCGCAGATTACCATGGCAGCAATGGATGTGGATTTTGCAGATATGGATAAAAATGGATACCTAGATTTGGTATTTGCCTGTCACGTGACTCCTAATTACATTTTCTTAGCAGACTCGGCAGGAAGCATTTCAACTACGCCATCCTGGTCATCAGGAGATATGAATTATTTTGCCAACTCTTTGACTATCGCAGAAATTGATTCCAACAAGTATTTGGATTTGGTGATATCTGATAACAGCCAGTTAGGAGGGCATGGTAGATTTAAATCTTATAATTTTGATTCTGCGCCTTCCGGACAAAGTAATCCCGACTGGTTTTCAAATTCAGGTGGTTATGGTTCTGCGGTATTATTGGAAGACTTAAATTCAGATAATCAAGTTGATTTGCTTACCGGTAGATGGTGGGGTAGTGTCGATTTTTATACTGGAAGTTCAGATACTTTTTCATTGGATCCGACCTGGAATTCATCTACCAGTTCTGTTATTGAAGCTTATGTTTTAAAGGATGTAGATCAGGATGGTTGGATGCAAACGAGAAATATAGTTGTAATATATCAGGGTTCTTTTCATGTAATCTATTTACCTAATAAATCCATTGAAAAAATTAATTCAATCGAACTTAACGGAATTCAACTTACAGCAGGATTGGACTACAATTACAATTCAGAATTAAAATGGGTAACATTTACAGATGCCTTGGTTAGTGGTGATATAATAGAATTTAATTACGTATATTCCACCGACCGGGATTTACTTGTTTCAAACTGGGATTCACATATTGGAAATTATTTATTCTACAATCAAACCAATCCAACAAGTATTCAGACAACATCAGTACAAAATAATGAAAATATTGTTAACATATCACCAAATCCATTCAATAATACTTGCCGGATAAATATTTATTCCCCGCAAGTTAATGATCTGGAAATTACAATTTTTGATATTCGTGGAAGGTTAGTAAAAAGGTTGGTTAACCAAGAAATATTGCCTGGCAGTCATTATTTTAATTGGAATGCCATTGATGACAAAGGTATCACAGTTTCAACCGGTACTTATTTATATTTAATTAATTTGGGTAATAAAACATTTACTGGAAAATTATTACTATTCCAATAAACAATTAGTTTAAAAAGTATCCAATTTTTCTAATTCCGGAATTTCGTCTTTTAACTCTTCGTGAATTTCTTCCAGGTTATCAGCCATATATTCCAGTTTTTCAGCTTCCCTTTCCAGTTCTTCTGCTAATTCTTCCAATTCATCTGCTTCCAGTTCTAACTCAGCTTCTAAATCTTCGGCGTCATAATCTGAACGTAATAATTTAAAAACACCAACAATTGCTTTTAATCCAATTTTTGCTCCATCAATACCTATTTGAGCACCCTGTCTTCCGATATCTTTTGCCCTGTCAATAATTTCGAAAATCAGATCGTGATATTCCTCCACAAGTTTCTGCTGTTCAGCATTGGTTTTAACGTACTCACCATCCACATAGAGTTTATAGTCACCTGTGATCTTGATTTTGTAGTCATCATCATATATTGTTATAGTATCATCATCTATATCTATTTCTGCATCTTCCAGACAGTGCATGTATTTGCGCTTGAAATCATTCTCATCAGCAGCTTGTAAAAGTGCAGAGAAAGAAAAAAGAATTATTAATAATATTGTAGCATATTTCATGTTTAGTCCTCCCGAATAATTATATAATACATTTACGACAATTTATATTTGATGTTTCATATTATCAACATGTTTAATCATTATTTACAAACACACCTGTTTTGAATACTAAATTTTTGTTTAAACAATTGATTTATTGAAATATGTCTTGTATTTTTTGCGCTTTGTTTTTGAGAATTAATTTAAATTAAAAATTATTTAGGAGAATATTTATGAAGTTTATGGTAATATTTATTCTGTGTATAGCTATTTTTACTTCCTGTAATACAAAAAAACAATCAAATAAAGCTTTCGAAAAATTGGCAACCAATTACATAAATTCACTTCTGGAAATTAGTCCTGAATTTGCAACATATCTCGGCAACCATGATTATGATAATAGAGTTAATGACTACAGTTTAAAGGGTATTCAAGCAGAATTACAATTTAATCGCTCTTACCTGGACTCTTTATCTACAATTAAGACCAAGGACTTAAGCCAAAATAATCTGATTGATTATAAAATAATGAAGTTTAATATAAAATCAACCATTTTTAGTTTGGACACCCTACGAAGCTATGAATGGAATCCACAAGTGTATAATATGGGTGACGCTGTTTATGGAATTGTTTCAAGAGATTTTGCACCTTTAAAAGAACGATTGTTAAATGCTAAAGAGAGAATTAAAGCGATTCCATCTGTTCTTGAGCATACTAAAGTCAATTTAAAAAATCCAACAAAAATTCATACTGAAACAGCAATACGTCAAAACGAAGGTGTAATATCTTTGCTTAAAAATGATTTAAAACAATTTATTGATCAAGTTCCTGAGTTGACCGATGAATTTGCTCCCGTTCAGAAAGAAGCCATTGAAGCTCTGCAAAAATACGGAGAATGGTTGGAAAATGACTTGCTTCCAAAAGCTAACAGGGATTTTCGTATTGGAACCGAAAAATTCGAAAAAAAATTATACTATTCTTTAAATTCTGATCTTTCAAAAGAAGATATACTTTCAAGAGCAGAAAAAGCTTTGATTGAAACTCAGGATGATCTTTATAATACTGCATTACCATTCTTTAAAAAATTCTATCCGGGAAAATCTACGGAAAACAAAAAACTTGTAATTAAATCCGTTTTAAACAAACTGGCTGATAATCATCCGACAAATGAAAATATCGTTCAATTAGCTGAAGAATATTTAAATCAATGTACAGATTTTGTGGAGAAAAATAATCTCGTTACTGTTCCGACTGAACCTATAAAAATAATTGTTATGCCTGAATACCAGCGTGGCGTGGCGATTGCTTATTGTGATGCACCCGGAGCTTTGGAAGAAAACGGTGAAACATTTTATGCGATTTCACCCACTCCAAAGGATTGGACTGCTAAAAAATCTTTGTCTTTTTATATGGAATATAATAATTATATGCTTCAAAACTTGACGATTCACGAAGCAACTCCAGGTCATTATTTACAGTTATCTCACGCCAATAAATTCAGAGGTTCAACCCTGCTCCGGTCTATTTTCTATAGTGGAACATTCGTAGAAGGATGGGCAACTTATGCTGAACAATTAATGGTGGAAAAAGGGTTTGGTGGCGATAAAGTAAAAATGCAACAATTAAAAATGAAACTCCGGTTAATAATAAATTCAATAATAGATCAAAAAATTCATACAGCAGGAATGACTGAGCAGGAAGCCATTGATATAATGATGAACGAGGGTTTTCAGGAAGAAGGTGAAGCTGCCGGTAAATGGCGTCGCGCTTGTTTAACTTCTACACAGCTCTCCACCTATTTTGTAGGTAATACAGAAATAAATGATATTCGTTCTTCATATGAACAAAAACACGGAAAAGATTTTGAAATGAAAATTTTTCACGATCAAATTCTCTCGTATAGTTCTATTGCACCCAAATATGTTAAAGAATTAATGGGATTGTAAAATTGAAAATGCCGGGATACAGACATCTCAATATTCCGGCATTTTTTATCATCATTTTAAAATTCCTCAAAGAGAATCCTTTTTAACAAACATAATCTTACTGAAAACGTATAAATCTTATTGAGCAATTATTAATAGAAGTGTATAGCAAATTTGGTTAAATTAAAGTATTTTAGAAATTTAAAAATGTGATCATGAAAATATTAACCCGGTATATTATCAAAGAGCATATCCCTCCATTCTTTTTCGCACTTGCTGTGTTGATGTTCATTTTCTTAATGAATTTTCTTGTAAAATATATTACTCATATATTTGGAAAAGGGCTGTCAACTATAGCAATTATTGAATTAATATTTTATAATTTAGCTTGGATGTTTGCCCTGGCGGTGCCAATGGCAGTTTTGATTTCAACATTGATGTCATTTGGCCGTTTTTCGGGTGATAACGAAATCACCATTTTAAAATCCAGTGGCGTCAGTATTTATCGCATTATTCGTCCCGCTCTTTGGTTTGGTATAGTCATAACAATATTAATGATTCTATTTAATGATCGTGTACTTCCGGATTTCAATCATCGGGCACGGGTTATGTTTCGAAATATTCGCGAAAAAAGGCCTACATTAAAACTGGAATCAGGAATATTTTATAATGTTGGTAAATATTCTTTTATGGTTGATAAAATTGACAAATCTCTTGGAGACGAATTATCTGAAAGAACAAATATCATTGGACCCGATATTGATGAAGAAAATAAACCTGACAAACTTTTAAATGTATTGATCTTTGATCGAACCCAAAACCAAAAGACTACATCAATAACTGCAAAAGAAGGATACATGGTTTATTCTTCTCCAAGAAAAAGTTTAATATTTTCATTGTTCGAAGGTGAATACCATGAATTTGATAATCAGAATACTGAAGATTATAGATTCTCTGTTTTTTACAGACATGAAGTAATTATTAATGCTCCTGAATTTGAACTTGACACCAAAGATGATGACTATCGTGGTGATAGGGAAATGAATGTAAAAATGATGTTGGAAAAAGTAGAAGAAAATGAAAATCAAATCCTGAATTCTATTACCAAGATTTCTACAATTATCAACAACCATTGGAAAAATATCTTTGAAAGAATCGAAACATTGAAACCTATTTCTAATAATGGTGAAAAATATATTAGTACTTTAGATTCCATTCCGCAAAAACAATATAAAAAAGCTGTAGACAAAGCTTTGAGGAAGATAACAAGATTATATCAGCAAGTAAAAACAACCG
>DAOWAQ010000415.1 GCA_030634505.1 Calditrichia bacterium | reverse complement strand
TTTAAATACTCTTCGGATTTATTAATGCCGGACATGTTATCATCTAATGTGATTTTGAATTTATTTAACATATCCTTTGAATAAACCTGCTGATTTTTTGGATAAGTGAAATTAAACCACGGTGGTTTTGCATCTTCGAGAACAGTCAAAATATTAGGTTTACTTAATTCTGCAGTAATAGAGTTATTTATTGTATCAACACTGCTATTTTCAAAATTCCATTTTGATTTTTTCTTATTAAAGGTATAAATATCATAATGTTCTAAATCAATATTATTATTAAAAGCTAAAGAAATAGGAATGCCATTTTTAAATGGAATACCATATGGATGTAACTCGTATACATCAGACTTACGGTTTTCCGAATTTATTTTAATTGAATTACTTTGTTTAGATATCCACATCAATGTTGTATCATAAACTGCGTTGTTTATTTCAATTGAGCAAAGACTATCATCGGAAAATATCGTATCAATAGAATTTGGTAAGACCGGAGTAGGATTGAATCTATATTCAGATTTTTGTATCATATCTGAAAAAATTAAAAATCCACAGGATTTATTATCTTTAAACAAATATGGATCTATCATTTCACTTGCGTACTTATCAATACCAATTTTGATTAATGGAAGTGTTAGAAGAACATCATCTTTCTCAATAAATGCCATGATTATATCTGAACTGCTTATATCAGTTTGTAGTTGAAATATTGTACCTTTTTCCAATTGAATTAATTCCGGATTGAAAATATTAGATTCCCCGTTGAATTTTGGATAATCATTCAAATTTAGAAGCGTTTTGTATTTAGTTTTTTTAGGGGAGTTATATGATCTGACATAAAAAGTCAAAGTAGATTTATTTTTTTCTGCATCCCATGCCTGTATTTCTAATTTGTGAATTCCTTCGTTTAAATGTATTATTCCGGTTTTTTCATTCTGATGAATAGTAAGTTTCGGATAGAACTTCAAACGATACAGTTTTTGAAAATCATCATGTTTCGGGTTGCTAACAGGTTGACCGTAAACAGATATAATATTTTTCTTTTCGTTAAAATCAAGCAAGTTATATTGAAAAGAAAAAACAGAAATGGAATCCACCAATAATTCTAATTTTTCGATTTGATAAGAATTCGATGCGTTTTGAATTTTATCTATAATGCGTGTTGTGATGCCAAATTCTCCAGTAACCGATATTGTGTCTTTTAAATGGTACTCATTCGGCGTTGATAGCACTGGAGCATAATTCTGAGGCAAGGAAGAACTATTAATATGTGTTCCGTTAGCAAGTGGGATTATCGATACATCTAAAAAGTTGGGCGCAATATGATCGACTATTGGAAATCCGGACGTCATTGGATTTAGTGGCTGGTCATGTTCATTGCGTAATTCAAAATGTAAGTGTGGACCCATTGAACCACCGGAATTCCCGGAATAACCAATTACTTCTCCACGCTTAATCGGATACTCTTCCCGAGAAAAATATTGATTTACAAAATATGATTGATTTTCATTTTGCAGCTCAAATAAACGGGTTTCCAATTGCGTGTAAAACCTACTTAAATGTCCGTAAACAGCAATTTTATCATCTGTTGTCTTGAGATAAAGTGCTTTGCCGTAGCCGCTAAAATTTGTCGCAATGCGGTAAATATATCCATTATTCACGGCATAAATTGGGTGCCCGACACTACCCTTAGTGCGGATATCGATGCCCATATGAAAATGATCTTCACGGAATTCCCCGAAATTTGAGGTAAGCTGCTTATCGGTACCGGTAGGCCAAACATAATCCTGACCAAGGATTATGCCCGTGATAATGATTGATAAAAAGAAAATTTTGTGTGTCATAAAATGGATTGAAATTTAGTAAAGTTATTTAGTGTTTATCGATATAAAAGCTCTGAACTATTATATTTTTAGTATAAAAAACCCCTGTTTTTACAGGGGTTTTTAAATAATCTCAGTTAATTAAAAAGTTACTTTTCTTCTCTAAGCTCTTTTAATTCTAACTTAAGTTCTTCCATTTGTTTGTGTAATTCATCCATTTGGTCTTTAAACTCTTTTTGATCAAACGGAAACCCATGGAACTCAAAATTGTCATCATCTTCATGCATTTTAAATAACATTTTTTGCTTAGCTCCAAAGTGTTTTAACTCCTCTAAATCACCAAAATTATAGATATGATCATATTCCGCTTCACCGAGCGTAGCTTTGAGTTGCTTTTTCTTGCCATTTCTTAAAACAGTAACAATGACTTTGGAATCAGGATCGTAGCCACGAATTGTCTTGGTTAGATCAGCGGCGTTTTGAATATCTTTATCATTAACTTTAGTTATAACATCACCCGCTTTAAGTCCGGCATTATTAGCAGGACTGTCTTCTACTACTTCGGACACGAGTACGCCATTGCCATCTTTTACTTTAAAATAATCGCTTAATTGATCCGATAAATCTTGAATTTGAATACCAAGGAATCCGGCTTTTTCATCGCATAAAAATGTCTCATTCATCATTTTATGTTTTTTGATGATCTTAAATTTTTTATCACCGTCTTCATCTTGCATATGCCAAATCATGGCATCTTTTTTACATTCTTTTTT
>DAOWAQ010000061.1 GCA_030634505.1 Calditrichia bacterium | reverse complement strand
ATGAATATTAGCATATTTATGAAAGGACAGTTTAAATTTTTCAACGCTGCTAAAATATTAGGTACTGCCCAAGGATATATTTTCCCTTTAATCTATCCTTACGTTCATGAGCAGATAAAATAGTATCATTTCATTCAGATTGGCTAATATTTGTAAAACAAAGATTAATAATTTAATGACACATTTCGGAAAAATCATAATACTAATTATCATATTTACAGGTTCGATAAATAGTTTTGATTTAACAAATATTGAACGAGGCAAGATTAAATATTTTTTTAATCCTTCGGATATCTCTTTTGTAAAATCATTATCAATTGATATTGAACCAAATTTTGAAGAGTTAAAGAAAAAATTAAATCATACTTTAAAAAACAAAATTAAAATATTTTTACCAGATTCAGAAGAAGAATTTGAAAAGCTAACCGGAGGTAGATTACCGGAATGGAGTGGAGCGGTGGCGATTTCAAAAAATAGAATCATAATTATCAAACCACAAAATTTTAAAGATAAAAATAAACTAATAATTACAATAAAGCACGAATTAATTCATATAATTTTAGCTGATAAATTAAATGATCACAAATTGCCATTGTGGCTCAATGAAGGTTTGGCAACGTATTTAAGTGACTACTCAGTCGATTGGAATGAAGGATTAGTTATCAGCAATGCGATTGCAGCAAACAAAATTTTGGAATTAAATGACATAAATCAATTAATGAAGTTAAATACCGCCAGTGCTAATTTGGCCTATTTGGAAGCAAAGATTGCTGCTGAATATTTAATCAATCAAATAGGTATTTCTAAACTACCGGAATTTTTGGATGATCTTAATAAATATGATAATATTGATTTCGTTTTTGAGAAGTATTTAGGTTACGATCTCATTGATTTTGAATACTATTGGTATAACTATTTGAAAGATAAATATCAATGGATGGTTGTACTTAATTTTGATAATCTTATTTGGCTCATGTTGATTTTTGTTGTGATAATTGCTTATATAGTAGTAAAAATGCGAAATTACAAAAAAATTCAAATGTGGAAATCAGATGAATTAGAAGAATATACAGAGGACTAAAATATATTTGACAGAAATTGTTTTCCACTAAAGACACATATAGATTGTGATAAAGTAGAGTTCTCTTTAAAAAGTAACATCATGACATTTTATAGTTGCAGAGTTAGTTGACAAATTATTTGAGTACAAATTGCAAAATATCAGTATCTTATGAGAACAGAATTATTAATTAGTTGAAACAATCGCATGATGATCCAGTATAGATATTAAGGAGACAATTGTTATTAAATTTACAGCAGGTAAAACAATGAAAAAAAAATATCAAATTACCCTATTAATTATATCAATCCTGATAATAACAGTTTTAGGATTACAGATAAACAACTATTTATTAGCCAATGAAGAAAAAAATAATCAATTAGAAAACCAAAAGAAATTTCTACAAACATTAAACTATATTTCTTCATTTTATGTTGATGATGTAGATTGGGATAAATCATTTCAGGGTGCAATTGATGGCTTTCTGTCAAACCTGGATCCACATTCTGTTTATTTGTCAAAAAGTGAAGTTGAAATAAATGAAGAAAATTATATTGGAAGATATCAGGGTATTGGAATTCAATTTGATATAATAGATGGATTTTTGACAGTCATTACACCTATATCCGGTTCGCCGTCTGATAAACTTGGTTTACTGCCGGGAGACAAAATTATAAAAATTGATGGGGAATCTGCAATAGGAATAAATACAAGTGAAGTACAAAAAAAATTAAAAGGTCCAAAAGGTACTTCAGTAAAAATTACTGTGGTACGAAAAAATGTAAGTGAACAGCTGGAGTTTACGATTGTGCGTGATGAGATACCAATTCAAACAGTATTTACATCATTTATAAATGAAGATAAAACCGGATATATATTTTTAACTCGATTTGCGAAAACTACTGAAGATGAAATTGAACAAGCACTTGAAAAACTTGAAAATGAAGGAATGAATAAACTCATTCTCGATTTGAGATGGAATCCGGGTGGCTTTTTAGATCAGGCGGTAAAAGTAGTTGGTAAATTTATAAATGGTCATAAAAGAGTTGTTTATACCAGAGGTCGTCTTTCTCAATTTGATGAAGATTATTATACCGATAGTTACGGGAAAAGTAAGATTAGAGATTATCCACTTATCATTTTAATTAACAATGCTTCGGCCTCAGCATCAGAGATTGTTGCAGGAGCAATCCAAGACTATGACAGAGGTTTAATTGTAGGCATGACAAGTTTCGGAAAAGGGTTGGTACAGCGTGAATTTCCAATGGATGATAATTCGCGGCTTAGATTAACAATTTCAAAATATTATACACCTAGTGGAAGATTAATCCAAAAACCCTACGAAAATACAACTATTGATGATTATTACAGTGCAAACCTTGATTCTATTTTTGATGATTCTCTGGGTGATTCAACAACCCAGGAACTATATCATACTTCTAATGGGCGAAATGTTTTTGGAGGAGGGGGAATCAACCCAGATGTAAAAGTAGAATATACCAACGCTTCAAATTCTCCGAGACTAACACAGCAACTCCATCAGCATCGAATCTTTTTTGAAGTTGCGGCTGAATTCGCAAATAATAATTCAATTGTGTCTATAGATTTCAAGAAGTATTTATCGGAATTTAGAATTATTAATGAATTGTTACAGAAGGTAAAAATTGCAGCCAAAGAAAAAGATATTGATTTTAAGCAAGAAGAATTTAACAATGATTTAGATTATATTCGGACAAGGCTAAAAGCTGAAATAGCAAGAAGTCTCTGGGATAATGAAAAATATTATCAGGTTATAATGGTCAATGATAACCAATATCAAAAAGCATTAACTCTGTTCTCGGATGCAGATGACATCATTGCCGGATTGAGATAAGTTAGATGTTATTGTTAATCACGTTAATGTAAATATAGAAAATAGTAGAGAAGATTTTTTATTTTCCAAATAAGTTATTAAGTTAAGCAAATATTAAAAGTCAAACGAAATACTCTAAAAAAGAAATTGACTTTTAAAGCGAAAAATGTTATTATTCGCAAATATTTCTGCAAGTAAAGTGAAAAGAAACCAATAGTTTAAACTTAAAAAATAATATTATTAGGAGGAACTAGAAGCATGGTTAGGTATTTTCTAGAAGGCGGAGCTTTTATGTGGCCAATTTTGGCACTTTTTGTGGTTGGGTTTGGTTTTGTAATTGAACGGTTTTGGACTTTAACACGTGCATCGGTAAACACAAGAAAATTCCTTAGCAAAATTAAAATGGCTTTGGATGAAGGTGGTGTTACTGCTGCTTTAGAAGAATGTGAAAAAACTCCTGGACCGGTTGCATCAATTTTTCATGCCGGATTAAGCAGAGCTGGCAAAGGAATAGAACATGTTGAAAAAGCTATTACTAATGCGGGTAGTCTTGAAATGGCATTTCTTGAAAGAGGGATGGTTGTATTGAGTACAGTAATTGTTCTTGCTCCTATGCTGGGTTTTACAGGAACTGTGGCAGGTATGGTTAAAGCATTTGATGATATCAAAAAATTGAATGATATTTCACCTTCAATTGTTGCCGGCGGTATTTCTCAAGCATTGTTAACAACACTTGCCGGATTGATAGTCGCAATGATTATTCAGGTATTCAACAATTACTTTACTTCACGGATTGACAAGCTGATTATTGATATGGAAGAAAGTTCTGTTGAATTAATTGATACTCTTGTTGATTTGGAAGAAAAAAAATAAAACTTAAGAAATACTAATTGTAATTAACTAGGTGAAAATATGTTGCTTGGTAAAAAGAAAATTAAAGCCAGCCCAGATATACCAACTGGTGCTCTGCCAGATATCGTATTTTTGTTGTTGATCTTTTTTCTTGTAACAACGGCTATTGATACAGAAAAAGGTTTGGATTTAGTACTACCACCTTCCAAAACTGACGAGATTAAAATACCAAAAAAGAATATTGCGAATTTATTAATAAATGCTGCCGGAGCCGTGTTGATTGATGGTGAAATTGTGGAAATAAGAGATATCGCCAGAATAATAAAAGAACGAATACAGGATAATCCCAAATTGATCGTTTCAATTAAAACTGATAGGCATACAAAATACGATGTTTATATTGATGTGTTAGACAAATTGAAAAAGGCAGAGGCAAGAAAAATCTCAATTGCAGATCCGGAAGAAAATTAAAAAGGAGCAAATATTTAAATGAAACTAACTCGTAAAAATAAAGTTATGTCAGGTATTCCAACGGCATCCTTACCTGATATTATTTTTATGCTACTGATATTTTTCATGGTTGCAACCGTGTTAAAACAGTATTCCGGTCTCAAAGTAAAATTGCCTGATGCTGAATTAGTGAAAAAGATTCCCGGTTCGAAACGTCATGTTGTAACAATATGGATAGATAGTGATAATCAAATAATGTGTGATGATTATAAAGTAAATGAAATTGCTGAACTAAGAAATGTGTTATATCAAAAACGAGTAGATGATCCACAAATTATCATTGCGCTCAAGGCAGATAAAAATTCAGAAATGGGAATCGTTAGTGATGTTCAGCAGGAGATGAGAAAAGCAGATGCTCTAAAAGTAAATTATTCAGCAAGGCGGGGGGTATTTTAAATGGCAGCTATGATTAAAAAAAATCCCGATGTTGATCTGAAATTAAAATACAGAAAAGTTTTAGAAACATCTTTAGTCGTTTCATTAATGATGCTGGTAATATTGTTTTTTTCATTTAAACAATTCGAGACAACTACTCAATTACCTGAGAGCCCGGACATACAAATTGAAGTAATTGATATACCTCCGACGGAACAAATAAGTAAACCACCACCACCTTCAAGACCATCAATACCTATCGAAGCCGAAGATGATGAATTGTTAGATGACGTGACAATTGAAGATACGGAAATAATATTTGATGCTCCGGAAAATGCTCCTCCCCCTCCTCCTCCCGAAGATGATGAAGTGTTTGAGTTTTTTGCGGTATCCGACAAACCGGTTATGCTTAAACAAGCCAAACCCGACTATCCTGATCTGGCAAGAAAAGCACAAATTGAAGGTATAGTTGTAGTAACCGTAACAATTGGGAAAACGGGTAAGGTTGAAAAAGCAGTTATTTTTAAGTCAATTCCAATGTTAGATGAAGAAGCACTATTAGCTGCAAAAAAATGTGTATTTAAACCGGCAAAACAAAGAGATAAATTTGTTAGAGTAAAAATGAATATACCATTTAATTTCAGATTAAAATAAAACAGATTAATCCTATTTAGTGTAATGCACGTTTTTAGATATATAAGCGTGCATTTTTTTTTGAAAAGATTTTATAATTCTTCATGAAATATCTATTTATATTAAATCCAATTTCGGGGGCTCAAAAAAGTCCGTTTAGAATAATTGACGTCATTGACAGTATATTCAAAGATTCTGATCATGAATATGAGTTTGCATTTACAACCCAGCCTGGAGATGCTTCTAAAATTACAAAAAAGGCCGTAAAAGATAAATTCAACATTATTGTGGCTGCCGGTGGTGATGGTACAATAAACGAAGTAGCAAGCGGCTTAGTAGAATCGGATTCTGCATTGGGTATTATTCCCTTAGGCTCAGGAAACGGAATTGCAAGAAGTTACCGCATTCCTCTTAATATAAAAGATAGCATTGAATTCTTAGCTCAACCCAAAATTGTTAAAGTTGATGTTGGCAAAGTGAACAAACATTACTTTTTTGGTGTCTGTGGAATGGGGTTTGACGCCAGAATTGGAAAAAAATTTCAAGAGTTTGGAACACGAGGCCCTTTACCATATTTTTTTATAGGAGTGAGAGAATTTATCCACTATAAACCTGAAATTTTGAAGTTAGAATTCAAAAATAAATCAATTGAAGTTTCTCCTTTGTTAATTACTATAGCAAATACAGAACAATATGGAAACGGTGCAATTATTTCACCTGGTTCAAATCCGCAGGATGGGATATTGGAAATTTGTATTATTAATCAAATGTCTATGTTAAGAGCCATTTATTCGAGCTTCAAATTATTTAATAATAAAATAAAAGATATTCCTGAATATACTTTATATAAAACAAATAAGTTAAGAATAATATCTAATGAGATAGGTGTTTATCATACAGACGGAGAACCGCACAATAGAGAGTATGAAACGAATATTCATGTTTTAAAAGGTGTCATGAAGGCTTGTGCAAATTTAGCCTGAACTTATTGATAAATTTAAAGTTACAATTTTAACTTTTTTAAAATCATATTTGCAAATAAATTAAACTTCAGATAAATTTCTTAAAAAATTATAATATAATGAAGAATATTTTTGAGATATCGAAAGAAATATATGAAAAAGATGATAAAAATTTATCTAAAAATTCTACCTTGAATTCCAGTGCTTTTAGAAAATTTGCCGAAAAAGATGTAAGATTCAGACCTCCCTTTGCTTTAGATAGAGATCGAATAATCTACAGTGGAGCTTTCAGGAGATATACAGGAAAAACCCAGGTAGTTTATTTCGCCTCAATGTTAGATGAACAACTCTCAAGCCGAAGTATACATACTATAAGTGTAGCGCAAATCGCAAGAACAATCGGACGTTTGTTAAATTTAAATGTTGATCTGATCGAAGCAATTTCTTTAGGTCATGATTTGGGTCATCCACCGTTTGGGCATGATGGTGAAAAATATTTAAGTGAAGTAAGTGAGAAATATGGGATTAAGCGATTTCACCACAATATTCAAAGTTTACGGGTTGTGGATGTTATAGCAAAGAATGGCCAGGGTTTGAATCTAACATTTCAGGTACGAGAGGGTTTGCTGTCGCATGACGGAGAGGTACATAATCAAAAATTGATTCCACAAGTTTCAAAAACTGAAATTGACCTGCATGAATTTATTGAAGCAAAAGAATCCGGGACTATAGCATCAATGACGCCTATGACTATGGAAGGCTGCGTGGTAAGAATTACCGATACCATAGCATATATTGGACAAGACATTGAAGATGCCATAAGAATTGGTCTAATTACCCGAGATCAAATTCCCAAAGAATGTTCAGAAATTCTTGGAAATAACAATGGAGCCATTATCGAATCTTTGGTTCAGGATGTTGTAGAAAACAGCTTTGAAAAAAATTATATATGCTTTAGTGAAAAAATTTCTGATGCTTTGTATAAGTTAAAAAGTTTTAACTACAAATATATCTATAAAAGCAAAGAGCTAAAAATTAATCACCAAAGAATTAAACGTGGTTTTGAGATTTTGTTTAAACAGTTTGTCGAAGATATCAATGACAATAACACTGAAAGTTATATTTTTAGAGATTTTTTAAACGGGAAATTTAAACCTTATTTAGCATCCACATCAACTCCATTAAAGGTAAGAGATTACATATCGGGCATGACTGACAGGTATTTTACATTATTATTAAAAAAGATCATTATTCCAGAAATTTCTTTAGGCGGATTGGACAGAGAATAAATAGTAAATCAGAAATGAATTAATAACAATTTTCGTATTTAAAAAAGGAAAATCAAAATGAACGCTGCGGATTTTGACAATATTTCTTCTATAATTGATAAATTAGAGCAAGAAGCCATAGATGTTATGTCAACATTAATTTCGATTAATTCAATCGGCCCCAAAAATGATGGACCGGGTGAACAGGGCAAAGCAGATTATTTAATTGAATATTTAAACAAATCAGGTATTCGAAATGTAAAAAATTACCCGGCGTCTGATCCGACTGTTGAAAATGGAGAAAGACCAAATTTAGTGGTTAAGATTAACGGTATAGATAATTCACAAACATTATGGATTTTGTCTCATATTGATGTTGTTCCTGCCGGTGATCTAACAAAGTGGGATACAGATCCATTTCAAGCAGTTGTTAAAGATAATAAAATATATGGTCGGGGTAGTGAAGATAATTTACAAGGACTTGTTTCCAGTTTAATGCTTGTGCGTGCATTTTCAGAAGCTGATATCCAACCTCCAATCAATATTGGATTAGTTTTAGTTTCGGATGAAGAGACAGGTAGTGATTTTGGGTTGACGTATTTATTGAATAATCACTCTGAAATGTTTAATAAAGAAGATTTGATTGTTATCCCGGATGCGGGTGAACCTGATAGCCGCATGATTGAAGTTGCAGAAAAATCAATTTTATGGCTAAAATTTGAAACATTTGGTAAACAAGTTCATGCCAGTACCCCCGACAGGGGAATAAATGCTTACAAAGCTGCAATCCATCTAGGATATGAACTTAAAGAGTTGTATAATATTTATAATGTAACTGATCCGGTTTTTGACCCTTCCATCAGTACCTTTGAACCAACAAAGAAGGAAGCGAATGTTCCAAATATCAATACAATTCCCGGTGAAGATGTTTTTTATTTTGATTGTAGAATATTACCGGTTTATAAGATTGAAGATGTAATGAATTCAATTCAAAAAATAGTAGACAAAATAGAAAATGAATTTTCTGTAAAGATCAATATTATTCCAGAACAAAAGGAACAAGCCGCACCATCAACTCCTGTTGATGCAAAGATTGTAAAATTGTTAGAGGCTGCTATTAAAAATGTTTATAAAGTTGATGCGAAAGCACAAGGAATTGGTGGCGGAACAGTCGCGGCAATATTTAGGCGTAAAGGGTATAATGCGGCTGTATGGGCAACTCTTGAAGATTTGGCACATCAACCAAATGAATATTGTAAAATTGAAAATATTATTAATGATGCAAAAGTTTTCGCTCATTGTGTAATTAATGCCAAGAGTTGATTTATTTAAAAAATCTTGCATTTTATAACATAGGTTAATATATTATCGCATTCGGCATTATCTTCAAATGCATTATTCCCAATTTCAAGCAAACTGGGAGTACGGAGGCTTTGTTAATTAGTTAACATTAATTTAAAAGGGGCAAAATTAATAAACAGTGTTGATATTAATAATTGTTTATTTATCTTTCATAAGGTAAATTTTGCATAATATTAATTTATATAAAAAACCTGTTTATTCAATCAATTTAATAGGCAACTGT
>DAOWAQ010000147.1 GCA_030634505.1 Calditrichia bacterium | reverse complement strand
TTCAAAAGATTTTACCGCAGGTCCGCCAACATTGGTAACGAGAATATCTACATGTTCCCATTTATCTTTTACTAAATCAAGAAAATCATTAATTTGATTAGAATGCAAAACATCAACCACGGCGGGGAAAATTTCACTATTAGCTGTTTTCCTGATTTCTTCAGCAGTGTTTTCGATATTGTTTCTATTGCTGGAACAAATAGCGACTTTACATCCTTCTTTTGCCAAAGATAAGGCAGCCGCTTTGCCCAGTCCTTTACTTGCAGCAAAAACTACTGCGGTTTTATTTTTTAATCCTAAATCCATTATTTCTCCTAATGTCTGAATAAATTAATTTAACCTTAAAGAAATTATACATTTGTGCCGATTTTTGTATTGTTTTTTAATAAGAAATTCAATTTTGATTTTTAAGGGTAACTTATTGAAATCAAAAGTATTTATATTGACAACTATGGGCAATTTTAATACATTCAATGGTTATAGACAAGTAAAACAAGTCTTGTCGGATTTAATCGTTTGACAATTTCACAGGTACAAATTGGAATACTATAAAGAGATCATTCAACATCCTCTGTTTAAGATCTTTGGCGCCATAATCGTTATTGCACTTTTAGGTGCGACTTTTGAGTTAATTTTTGAGTTTAATGTCAATGAAGATTTCAATTCATTAGGAGATGCTGTATGGTGGGTTTTGGTCACCATGACAACTGTAGGTTATGGTGATCGTGTCCCGATTACTCCCGGAGGAAGAGTCATCGGTATTACGGTTATGTTTTTGGGCGTTGCATTAGTCTCAATATTTACAGCTACAGTATCATCAATATTTGTTGCTCGTCAAATAAAAGAGGGACGCGGTTTGGAACAAATAAAATTAAAAAATCACCTTATAATTTGCGGCTGGAATTTTAATGGTGAACAGATATTAAGTTCGTTACTCAAACATTCGAAAAAGAAATCGCAAATTGTTTTAATAAATCAATTAGGTGAAGACGCTATTTCAGATGTTCTCAATCATTTTAATGCACTAAAAATAAAATTTGTACATGGTGATTTTACAAAGGAAGCTGTTCTGAACAGGGCAAACATTGCAAGTGCTGAAACTGCAATTGTGCTACCTGATTTCAGTGTATCGCTGGGTGAAAAAAGTGATGAACGAACTATTCTGGCTACTTTGTCTATAAAATCAATTAATCCAAAAATCAAAGTTTACGCTCATTTATTAAACCGTGAAAATCTTTCACATATTAGGAAAGCCAAAGCCGATGATGTTTTGATGAGTGATGCTTACACCGGGTATATTATGGCCGCACATATTTTAGCACCCGGAATTCCGCAAACTATTGAACAATTGTTTTCTGAAGATTCAAAACATAACCTGATTCGTGAAAATGTTGCTCAATCTTATGTTGGTAAAACATTTGATGAGTTAAGAGCGAATTATTTAAAAGAAAATAAATCAATTCCGCTGGGCATTGGACATGAAACCGAGGGAATGCATATCATTGATATATTAAGTGAGGATTATTCATACCTTGATGAATTTATTAAACGGAAATTTGAACAAGCCGGACGTGGTTTGACCAATGAACCTGGGATGAAAATAAAGTTAAATCCAGCTGCCGATACAATTTTACAGGATAAAGATTTTATTATTTTACTTAATACGGAGATGGATCTTGGATAAAAAAATTGATACAAAAACATATCTTCCATTTTTCAGAAAAGTATCCCTGTTTAGAGACCTCACAGATGAGCAGATCACAAAGGTTATTACTGGCATGCAAATTGCCGAAGTTCAGCCGGGTAATATTATCACAAAAGAAGGTGCAGAGGAAGATACATTGTTCGTGCTGGTAGAGGGAGAAGTCGAAATTACAAAACAACTTGTTATACCAGTAATTTCTGCACCGGAAGACAGAATGGAGAAATCTCTTGTTGTTTTAACTGAAAAACAATTTCCGTTTTTTGGAGAAATGGCTTTATTCTTAGAGAATCCTGAAAGATCAGCAACGGTAAAAGCAAGAAAACAATGTGTTTTAGCCATGTTTGAAAAAAAAGATTTGTTGAATGTTTTTGATAATGATGCCGATATTGGAAGTAAGATTTATAAAAATATAGCATCGGTATTAGTTGAAAGATTAAAGAAAGCAAATAAAGATATTCTGAAACTTACTACTGCCTTTACATTAGCATTAGAAGGATAAATATTGATTAAAATCGGGCGATTTTCTTTTAAAAATGAAGCGGAACTTTTTCAATATACAATGGATCGATATTTCCGCAAGGTTCCGCCCATTCCTACAAATATATATCTGAATCAAAGTGAAGCACTAAAAGTCGAGCATAGGATTAAACTAGCTAAAATATGTCATTTTCCTTCAATTATTAATACACTGTATCGTGATGAAAACGAACAAGTCCGCAAATCTGTTGAAACAAACGATTTTTGGATATTAGTTGGCAAAATTCAGGATGTGCTTGGATTTGATAAAAAAGAACGTAAACAATTTGCCAGAAGTGAATTCAATAAAATATTAGTTGTTCTGTTGATGTTTGAAGATGATATTGAGATTCTAAGTGAAACACTTATGAATCCTTCGATATCCATCAAAATGATTACAATATATATAAAACTTTTAACAAAACGTGGCAAAGGTAAAAAAGATGAACAGATTTTAGCTGAAGCAAAAAAGATATTAAAAGAAAAAAAATCACGAATAATTAAAGCTGCAGAAATAAACAAAGCTTTTAAAGACCTGAATGATCAAAAAAATGTTGACCTTTTAATTCATTACTTATCCAATGATGATAAAGTTGTCAGAAAAGCTGTTACAAATATCTTGATGGATGCTGATCCTAAATTTATTCTTCAAATAATAAATATAATAATTGAAGGAACGGGTATAAACTCAGAGCTAGATCAATATATTTGTCTTTCTGAAGTATTATCTGTGGTTCGTAAAAGAGAGAATTTGAAACGAGCATCAATCGGCAAATTGAATCTTACAAGTAAACAATTAGAAGGAAAACGATATCATTCAATTGCAGACTATTTTTATCAGATTTTAAGTCGTAAAAAAAGAATAATAATAAAATCATGTGTTGAAGATTTAACAAATTTTGATAAGATAATTTTACTATCTTTGGGGCATTGTGATCCGGATATAGAGGTTCGCCAATTGGCTTCCAGTATTTTAACTCTAAAAGATTTGTTTGTTCTCGCTCAAGATATTTCTACGCCGCAAAATATATTTAAAAGAATTCTAAATATACTTGATGAACATCCTGACGAACACGTTCATCAAAACGTGGTAAAAATCTATGAAGAAGAAAGTAAAAGACTTTGGAATAGGTTAAAGGAACTTGAAACCATTCTTCAGGCGTATTTTGATGTTATCTTTCAATCACTTGGTTTTGTTGAAATTAATCAGTATATCAATGCTGTTAAATCGATTCAGCAAACTGAAAAATATTTACAAAAATTTTGGTACAAATTCAGTCCGCAACTACAAAAAAAATTAACATCAACTGATCCAACATTCAAACAGGTGAAAAAGACATTTACCAATGCTGTTACTATTATTGAGGCTGATGTATCTCCATCTAAAATGATGGAATTAGACCATGTTCAAAATATGATTGAACAAATTATTGAGTTAAGAAATTTTGATATCGAAGGATTAAGACAGGGCGCCGCTGAAAGTCTGGATGAAGAATTACTCAGAAAAGCACGAAGAATTTGGCAGAGTGCACTGAGTCAGTATTTAGGAAGAATTAAATCTTTAAACGAAATGTTGAAAATTAAATTCAGGATTTTGGCGCCGGACGTAATTGACAAAACTATTTTGCTTAATAAGGATTTTTTGGAAGTTTTTAATGAAATCGAAGAAATACATAAAAACAAAATAATGTGTTCTTTACCTCATGTGTGTCAGATATGCAACCGCCGTGGTTGTGCTGCTGAAAGGTTTCTCACAGAAGTCCATTTTTTGCTTCAGGAACTCCTTGATAATTTTGTGGAAGAATAATCTAATTTTTTCGTAAATTACTTTCTTATATAAAATCAAGTTATAAAAATTCTATTTATTCAATATTATAGATTATTACGGAGTTGGTTAATACATGGATATTTCAAAAATATACGACCCTAAAGTTGTAGAAGATAAATGGTATGATATTTGGTTAGAAAAAAATTATTTTTCTGCCAAGGTAAATAAATCTAAAAAACCGTATGTAATTGTAATTCCTCCGCCAAATGTTACTGACAGGTTACATATGGGTCATGCATTTAACAATACGATTCAAGATATATACATCAGGTATAAAAGAAAAAACGGGTATGAGGCGCTATGGCAACCCGGGACTGACCATGCGGGTATAGCTACACAAAATGCGGTCGAAAAAAGTCTTAAAAAAGACAACCTGAGTCGCCATGATTTAGGTAGAGAAAAATTTGTTGAAAAAGTATGGAAATGGAGAGAGGAATATGGATCGACCATAATTCATCAGTTGAAAAAACTAGGGTGTTCCTGCGATTGGGAACGGGAACGATTTACTATGGATGATGGATTATCGGATGCTGTCTCGGAAGTTTTCATTCGATTATATGAAAAGGGATTAATTTATAAAGGTAAATATATTATAAATTGGTGCCCAAGATGCTCAACGGCATTATCTGATGAAGAAGTTGAACACCGGGAGACGCATGGACATTTGTGGTATTTTAAATACACTATTAAAGACAGTAGTGATTTTGTGATTGTTGCAACAACCCGCCCTGAAACAATGCTGGGTGATACTGCTGTGGCAATCAATCCAAATGACGATAGATATTCCAATATAATTGATAAAACTGTAATCCTGCCGCTGATGGAACGTGAAATTCCGGTTATTAAAGATGAATATGTCGATCCTGAATTTGGAACAGGAGCAGTAAAAGTCACTCCTGCACATGATCCCAATGATTTTTTAATGGGAAAAAGACATAATTTGCCCCAAATAAATATCATGAATTCTGATGGTATTTTGAACAAAAATGCTGGTAAATATGAAAATCTTGACCGCTTTGTTGCCCGAAATCAGATTATACAAGACATGAAAAAATTGGGGCTGTTGGAGAAAGTAACCTCGCATCACCATAATGTTGGTCATTGTCATAGGTGTAATACAGTAGTTGAACCGTACCTTTCAGAACAATGGTTTGTAAAAGTCGAACCATTAGCCAAGCCTGCATTGGATGTTGTTAAACAGGGTAAAGTGAAATTGCATCCAAATGAAAGATGGTATAAAACTTACGAGCACTGGATGGAAAATGTTCGAGACTGGTGTATTTCCCGACAATTATGGTGGGGACATCGAATACCTGTTTATTATTGTAATGATTGTAAAGAAATGATGGTTAGCAAAAGTTTTCCGGAAAAATGTATAAAATGTAATTCGACAAATATCAGGCAAGATGAAGATGTGCTTGATACATGGTTTTCATCATGGCTTTGGCCATTT
>DAOWAQ010000156.1 GCA_030634505.1 Calditrichia bacterium | reverse complement strand
TGTAGAATCCTGTTAGTTCTAATTGACGATTACCTGCTTTGGAAAGTTGCATAATTAAAGATTTTCCATTTTCATAAACCGAAATCCAAGGGGATTGATCAACGGGAGCTAAATGTATTTCAAGCACATGATCGAATGAGTCTACAAGCGAAATTTGTGAATTATTAATAAAGCCTGTATATAAATAATCTTTGTCATCCAATTCTTCAACTAACCAAAATTGATTATCAACTGAATCTATAACAAATTTTTTAGGATTTATAAATACATGGTTTCCGATTTGCGAGATTTTATTAATCTGGTTTCCATTCAAATCAAATTGATAAATATTATTGGATTTGTCATCAATTATATAAATGATGTCATTATTAAGTTGTATAAAAATTTCATCCGGTTTAATAATATCAGATTGAGTTAAATGAATTGAATAATCTGATGATGATATTCTGTATATAGTACCTGCGCTGTCAGATATCCAAAACATTTTATTTTTTGGTTCAAATTCTACAAGATATGGATTATCTATAAAATATCGATCCTCACTGGTAAACAAAGTGTCGCGGCTCGCTGTTTGTGTTTTTATAATATCAATCCTTCTACCGGTGGGTTGCGTAATTAATGCAATGTTATTTTCTGCATCTATGGCAATATCTTCCGGTCTCCAATCTGTAAAATAATCCTCCATTTTGTATTTGGCGTCATAGGTTGTTTTAATTATTTGATATCCCCAATTGTCCACAATCCAATTAAAACCGGGTCCGGGTGTGATAGAAACCTTATTAGAAGGAGAACTTTCATATTCTTCTCCTTGGATAGTTAAGTAATATGTGTAGGTTGTCTTATAAATAATGTTGTAATCAATAAAAATGATAGGATCAGGAAGTATTTCACCTGCAACTATAATAAATGAGGAATCAGTGTGATCTTGCCTGTAAATGTTGTAACCCTTAAAATCAGTTAAGTTGGTTGAATTCCATTTCAATTCAATACGATCATTGAATGATAAAATAGTAAGATTTACATCGGGTTTAACATTAGCCTTAGGGTCAAGTGGATTACTCCGATCTCTTTCCGTACAAGAATTTATACAAAGAAATACAATTAAAATCTCTAATATTATTTTGGTTAATTTTTTAAACATATAATATAATTACAGGAATTTTCCCATTTGCATTCCCGATGAATAGGCACGATAAAGTATTATTAGATTTGTTAAATCAGTGTCACTGGAACAGTCAAAATAAGACATTCCCTTTCCCCCTTTTTCCGAAGGAGTCCCGATGGGAACAGGGGGAGTTTAATGCTGTAGTCACTCCCATTCCTGCTTAAACCTAATACTTTTATATCTTATTTCCCATCAATATTTTCCATTAATTAATTTGTTTACTATGTTCTTTAAGAAGATTGTTAATATCTTCCTGGACTTCATCAATCTTTTTTCTTCCATCAACAGTGATAAAATTTCCTTTTGATTGATAATAGTTTTTTAGAGGCGCTGTTTGATCTGTATATACTTTTAAACGATTTGTTATTGTTTCTTCATTGTCATCTTTTCTTTGAATAATTTCACCTCCGCATATTATGCATTTCAAATCTTCTGGTGGTGGATTAGTAATCAAATTATAATCTGTACCGCAATTACTACACAATCTTCTACTGACCAAACGAGAAATTATATCCTGATCGGGAACAGAAATTTCAATACAGTTAAATTCAGGCAACTTTAGATGCTGCATTAATTTATCCAGACCCTCTGCTTGAGCCAGAGTTCTGGGAAATCCATCTAAAATAAAACCATTTTTACAATCATCCATACCAAATCGTTCTTTTATCATTTCTAAAATAAGATCATCCGGTACAAGTTCACCTCGTGACATAATTTCGCCGGCTTTCTTTCCAAGTTCTGTTTTATTCTTTACAGCTGCTCTCAACATATCACCTGTGGAAATTTGAGGTATTTTGTGTTTTTTGCTGATTAATTTTGCCTGTGTTCCTTTTCCAACACCCGGTGCTCCGAATAGAATTAGATACATTTTTGCTCCTTCTGGTTTCTCGCTACTGGTTGCTTGTTACTGGTCATTAGTTACTAGTTTTTTCGTAAATATATTATATAAAGGAAAATCGGTTATATGTTTAACAAAAATAGATCTGCCCTTAATTATTTTGAATTTTCAATCGATTGTATAAATCGATTTATTTTTTTTCCTAAGATTTCTAATCTTTCATGTAATCTAGTATAAATAATTTCATCTTTGAGTGAATTGGTCTCAAATAATTTTCCAGATGATCGATAGTTTCATCATTTGATGATAATGAATAAACTAAGAATTTAATATAATCTTGTTTATATCTACTTCTGCCGTAACCTTCAACAATATTTGATTTAACGGATTTTATGGATCTTCTAATTTGACTACCCTCTTCATACATCTCGAATTTTGGCAATTTATACAATGTCATTTTATGAATTTCAATAACGATTCTCTGGCTTCTTGCCAAATTTGTAAATTTTGTAGCTCATAACATAAAACCCCAACCTTTTTTTGTCGACTATTTACCAGATACCAGATACCAGCAACCAGGAACTAGTTACCAGACACAAGCTTCTTCCCTATTGCATTTTCATGCTTATAATATAATTGTCCACAAGCAGCTTGAATTTCCCAGCCTTTTCTTAATCTTACCGTACTGGTTTTATTATTATCATAAATATAGTCACTGAACCATTTTACTTTTTTTTCAGAAGGCGGCTGATATTCAGGGTCATCCGAATTACAGGGAATTATGTTTATTTTACAAGGTAACCTATGTGTTAGTTTTAAAAGCTCATCAGCATCTTCTTTAGAATCATTTATATTTTTGATTAGAATATACTCAAAGGTAACTTTTTTCTTAGTAGTTTTTACATATTTTTGGATAGTATCCATAAGATCATTTATTGGATATTGAATTGATATCGGCATTATTTGCTGACGTTTATCTTCAAATACTGAATTAAGTGAAATGGCCAAAGAGTATGGAGATTTCATTTCAGCTAATTTATTTATACCGGGAATGACGCCGCTTGTTGAGAGTGTAATTTTATTTTTAGAGAATGCTAGTCCATCCGGGTCTGAAACTATATCTGAAGCTTTTAAGACATTTTTCAAATTCAGTAAAGGTTCTCCCATGCCCATAAAGACAATATTGGTGGGTTTGTTTTTTGCCAGATTTTTCATGGTTAAAACCTGTTCAATAATTTCACCACTATTAAGATTTCTCAAAAATCCCATTTTCCCTGTTGCACAAAATTTGCAATCAAGGGCACAACCCACTTGTGATGAAATACAGAATGTTACTCTTTTCCCTTCGTAAATGATAACACTTTCTATTTTTTTACCATCAGCCAATTCCCACAAAAATTTAGTAGTATCATCTTTTTCGGATTTTGTAGTTTTGACTAATTGGAATTGTCGAATTTCAGATATATCAGAAATTTGATTTCTTATTTTTTTTGAAAGCGTTGAGAGTTGATCTATATCTTCAAGTGCTTGATTAAATATTCCTTTATATATTTGATCGCCTCTGAATTTTTCCAAACCCATTAATTGAACAAATTCTTGTAGTTCAAGTTTAGAATAGTTTAATAGGTAGTGATTAACTAATTGTTTCGTTTGCATATATGAGATAGTGTTTGTAAAATTTATTTTTGAATGAAGGAAAAAATTTAAGCAAGTAAGTATATAATCTCAAGGAAATTAGAGCATGACTGAAATGAAGAATATGAATGATGTAGAGGCTATAGAGAAACTGGAAGAGACATTTACAATAATAAAAAATGAGATGGGAAAAGTAATTGTTGGGCAAGAGAATATAATCGAACAATTACTAATTTCATTATTTGCAAAAGGACATTGTTTATTAATTGGTGTTCCGGGTCTGGCAAAAACATTAATGATTAAAACTCTGGCGGATGTATTAGATCTCAAATTTTCAAGGATTCAATTTACTCCGGATTTAATGCCATCTGATATAACCGGTACAGAAATTATTGAAGATGATTTATCGACCGGGAAAAAATCGTTTAAATTTATTAGAGGTCCGATTTTTGCGAACATTATACTTGCAGATGAAATCAACAGAACTCCACCAAAAACACAGTCTGCATTATTGGAAGCTATGCAGGAATACAGTGTTACAGCAGGGGGGATAACACATGAATTGTCATTACCGTTTTTTGTGTTAGCCACTCAAAATCCGATTGAACATGAAGGAACCTATCCGCTTCCTGAAGCACAATTGGATAGATTTATGTTTAATTTGTGGCTTGATTATCCATCAGAGGAAGAAGAAAAAAAAATTGTTGAATGGACGACAGGCTTAGAAACGAATCGTGTTAATAAAATTATTAACAGTGAAGAAATTCTTCAATTTCAGGAATTAGTAAGGAAAGTTCCTGTGGCTCAAAATGTTATCGATTATGCTGTGAAATTAGTGACTGCAACCCGACCAAATTCAGACAACAAATTAGAGTATATCAAAAATTGGATTCGCTGGGGTGCAGGACCGCGTGCTTCTCAATATTTGATTTTAGCGGCAAAAGTAAGGGCTGCACTAAAGGGAAAAATAACTCCCGATTTGAGTGATATAAAAGAAACCTCACATTCAGTTCTGCGACATCGACTTGTAATTACTTATCATGCTGAAGCAGAAAATGTTACTGCTTCGGATATTATTGACAGACTGATTGGAGATATAGAGTAGTAAATATTTATAAAATATGCAGTATTTAACCCACTCTGTACTTTAGATTAGATAAGATTCTATTGAATTATTTATCCTTCGTCACAGTTTTTAATTAATCTTAGATTAATATCAGGAAAATACCAATAATGCAAATACAATTGTGAATTCATGCATTGCACAAGATATGTTTGTACAGTAAATTCGTAGAATATTTAGTAAAATAATCAAATAGATTTATTCATTTTAATTTAGAAAAACTAAATGCGCTATTTTACAATAGTAATACTAATATTAATTCTTACAACGTTCTTGTTTGCAGATAAAAAACATTCAAGTACGATTCCATTCGAATCCAATATTGAATTAGATATTGATCCATTTATACAAGCAATTGTGAATCAAGTATCAGGTGATTCAATTTTATCTTATTTACAACATTTGGAATCACTTGGATTGAAAAACCCGGGATCTACTGCTTTAGTAAATACCAGGGATTGGCTGTTTAGCAAATATCAAAGTTATGGATATACAGATATTGTTTATCATGATTTCACTTATAGTTCTTATACACTTCAAAATATCGTTGTTACAAAAACAGGAACGGCACACCCTGATGTAATTTTGATAATTGATGGACATTATGATACTATTGGTGGACCGGGTGTAAATGA
>DAOWAQ010000411.1 GCA_030634505.1 Calditrichia bacterium | reverse complement strand
GATAAAGGCAAAAGAGTATGGGTTTATCCTAAAAAACCAAAAGGTACTTTCCATCATTACCGTGTTTTTATTGCCATCTTTTTATTAGCCACACTTTTTAGCGGACCTTTTATTAAGATAGCCGGTCAACCGTTATTACTAATAAATATTCTTGAAAGAAAATTTGTAATTTTTGGAATGGCATTTTGGCCGCAGGATTTCCACTTATTTTTCCTGGCAACCCTGGCTTTGATTGTATTCATAATTCTTTTTACTGTTGTTTTTGGTCGGTTGTTTTGTGGCTGGGCATGTCCGCAAACAATCTTTATGGAAATGGTATTTCGGAAAATAGAATATTGGATTGAAGGGGATGCACACAAACAAAGAGCGCTTAATAAAGCGCCGTGGACATTTACTAAATTATTCAAAAAATCCAGCAAACATACCATATTTTATGCGATTTCATTTTTAATTGGTAATACATTTCTTGCCTATATTATCGGAATTGAAGAATTAAGAAAAATTATCACTGACGCCCCGGGTGAACACATTGCCGGATTAACTGCCATGATATTATTTAGTGGAGTATTCTACTTTATCTTTGCATTTTTCCGGGAACAGGTTTGTACATTAGTTTGTCCTTACGGCAGGCTGCAGGGAGTTTTATTGGACCAGGAATCAATTGTTGTCGCCTACGATTTTAACCGTGGAGAACCAAGGGCTAAAATTAGCAAAGACAAGGTAGGTGTCGAAGAATCTGGCGATTGTATCATGTGCAATAAATGTGTTGAAGTTTGTCCGACAGGAATTGATATACGGAATGGAACGCAATTAGAGTGTATAAATTGTACGGCATGTATCGATGCATGTGATGATATTATGATTAAGGTGAATCGACCAAAAGGGTTGATAAAATATGCGTCGTACAATAGTATTCTAAAAGGTATCAAATTTAAATTATCGCCAAGAATAGTTGGATATAGTTTTATATTAATAATATTGATGGTGGTTTTAACTACAATGCTTTTAACCCGGTCTGATATAGAAACGACAATTCTGAGAACACCGGGTATTCTCTACCAGGAAACAGAGCAAGGCGTCATCACGAATTTATACAATATAAAAATAATCAATAAAACATTTGAAAAAATGCCGATTAAATTAAAGTTAGAGCATCCGGCAGGGCAAATAAAAATGATTGGTGGAGATATTAATATTCCGGAATCTGAGATTGCAGAAACTTCATTTTTTGTTGAGATAGAAAAAAAGAACCTTTTTACAACCAGCATTCCAATACAAATTGGTGTTTATTCAAATGAACAATTATTAGAAGAAGTCAATACAAATTTTATGGGACCACAAAAGACGGCGAAGCCGTAATAACCAAAAACCAATGCCCAAATTCCAAATAAAAATAAAACTACAATATAAGCTAAGGCATTAGGTTTTTGAATATTTAAATTTTGAGATTTATTTGAGTTTTGTTAATTGTTTTTTGGGATTTAAAATTTCGAATAACAAATAAAATATATACTATATAATTATAAAGATGCAAAAAACAAATGAATAAGAAACCACTATTTAATTGGGGCTGGGGAATCGCAATCTTTTATGGATTGTTTTTAGTAATTGCCATTGGCTCAGCAATATTTACATCAACCCTGGATTACTTTCTTGTTAGCGAAGATTATTACCAGGAAGGCATAGATTATCAGGATCAAATTGACAAAATACAACGTACTTCAGATTTGGCTGAATCAGTGAAATGGAAATATGATCCCAATTCGCATGTAGTTCAATTTAAATATCCTGAAAACTTATCCTCGGGTAAAATTATTTTTTACCGACCTTCTAATTCAAATCTGGATCGATATGCTAAAATTGATAGAGATGAAAACAATCAGCAGGCTATAAATATAAGAAATTGGCAAAAAGGTTTTTGGAAAATCAAAGTTGATTGGCAAATGAATAATAAGACATATTTTAATGAAGGTTCGATAGATATTAAATGAATTGAATTTGATGCAAAAAAAGTAGAAAATTGTCATTCCGGCAATCTTTTAGCCGGAATCTAATAATCATCACAATTTGAAAACTGGATTCCCGCTAAAAACATGCGGGAATGACGCCTTTTTTAATTTTAATCCCCAAATACTTATATCAAACTTAGATTTAAAAGTTATTCAGTTTCTTTAAGTAGATCCTCTAAAATTGATTCCGCTTTATCTTTATCTTTTTCAAAAACGTAAATATCACCCACCCCTTTTTGAGTTACAAATATGCCGTCATAAGCAGTATCATATTTGCTTTTGATCCGAAAATCAATGTTTTCTTTGTCAAAAGTTTCCTGCAATAAAGGAATCAGATATTCATGTTCTTTCTCAAGAGTATAAATTTTTACAATTTTCTCTTCGTTATTCATGTCAGAAAAGTACAGCAATTTATTTCTTATACCAAATTATTAATAAAATTTTCTTTAGGCAGAAAAAACATCATTGAAAAATCATATGATAGGTTTGATATTTCAATGATAAATGGTTGTGCTGAGTAGTATGCGTGGATGCGCCAACGGTTTGGCTATGCGTAGTACGGGATTTCGAAGCATTTAACTTTCATTTTACGACTAAATTTTATTACCTGCATAATCTTTCAATAAACGATGAAACCCGCATTACGTATAGG
>DAOWAQ010000414.1 GCA_030634505.1 Calditrichia bacterium | reverse complement strand
GTTTCACTTGCTTCGGATTCACAAATTTTTATCCTGTTTCTGAAATCTGCCTTACTTCTTGAGCGGTTTGCTTCCCTGTAATTAGCGCCAATAGAAGTTCCCGCTTTAGTAATTTGATTTTTGATTACACGTTCTTCGGGAGTGTTTGGCAGTTTTGCTGATAATTTAATTATTTGAATTGCAAATTTGCGTGTACGTTTTTCTAATTTTTTAGCAAATTCTTTATTATCCATAATCTTTAACTTTAAGTATTTTAATTTACTTTAGACACTTTATGAACTTTATCGACTATAAATATATTGAAACAGACTGTGTTAAAATCACAAGATAAATAAGCAAGCCAAGAATATCATTAAAAGTAGTTATAAAAGGTCCAGATGCTAAAGCTGGATCAATGTCAGCTCTTTTTAGAAAAAAAGGAATTACACCACCGAAAAGGGAAGCCTGTAAAATTACAATATTTAAAGATATACCAATCATAATACCCATCATTTGATTTTGAAGATAAAGTCCAACAAGAATTGCAATGGCTGACCCAAAAATGAATCCAATAAATAAGGAAACACGCAGTTCTCTAAAAAAACGTCGGCGCATCCCGGTTAATGAAATTTCACCGGTTGCCAGTCCGCGAATAACAATTGTAGAAGATTGAATACCACTGTTACCACCCATTGCCATGATAACCGGCATAAAAAATATCAATGCAATAACCTGTTTTAAAGAACCCTGATAGCTTTCAATGATTAAAGCTGAAATTAATTGACCAATAAAAGCAATAACCAGCCATGGTAATCGAACCCAGGAAATTTTTAGAAAAGATTCTTCCTGTATTTCTTCATCCTTGGTACCTGCAAGCATGGAGATATCTTCATCAATTTCTTCATCCAAGACATCAACAATATCATCAATAGTAATTTCACCAACCAATTGACTTAATTCATTAACCACCGGCAAAGTAACGAGGTCATATTTACGGAATATGATGGCGACTTCTTCCTGGTCAATATCGGTGGTAACCTTGTTAATATCGGTCATCATAATTTTTTTGACACTTGAATTGCCATGGGCTAGTACAAGATCAGTTAAAGAGACACTGCCTGTTAAGCTATTGTCTTGGTTTACAATCCAAATTGAATGGATAGTATCCATTTCCTCTTTGGCTTTACGCAACACTTCGATGGTATCATTAACACTGCTTTCTTCGTCGACCGCAACAAATTCGAGAGCCATGATACCGCCGGCAGTATCTTCCTCATAGGTGAGTAGTTCTTTAACTTCTTCTGAAACTTCATCAGTAACTTGGTCTAAAACACGATCAGCGACATCATCAGGCAAATCTGAAATGATATCTGCCGCATCATCTGAATCCATTTCTTCAACTAATTCAGATATTTTTTTATCGGAGATTTTTGAAAGTATTTGTTCAACTACAGGTGGATCTAATTCAGTAATAACATCACTACCCAATTCTGTAGGAAGTAAATGGAAAAGATATTTACGCTCATCTTTTTTTAATTGCGATAATAAAAATGCAATATCAGCAGGGTGAAAGTCTATGAGGATGTTAGTTAAGGCGCCCTTATTTTCTACCCTTATTAGTTGCTGAATATCAATAAGTACATCTGTAAAATCAGTTTCTTCTATTATTCGTGCCATAGTTTTTACCGGTAATTATTTCTGGAATACTGCAAATATAAATATTTTATGGGAAAAATTAAAAATTAATGTATTTGTATTTGCGCAATTTCATTGGCAAGAAGATTAAATTCATCAATTGATAAATTTTCGGGTCGCAGATTTAAGGGAACAGATTTTATCTGGTTTAGCTCTTGGTCATTAACAATTTTCTTTAAACTGTTTTTTAGCATTTTTCTACGATTATTGAATGTGCTTTTGACGATATGTTTAAACAGTTCATAATTTTCTAATTCGGAGGCAGATTTGAGAAATTCTAACCTGATCACCATAGAATCAACTTTTGGCTGCGGATGAAAATTTTTTCGATCTACTACAAATAATTTTTTTACCTGCGCTTGCGCATTTACAAGCACAGACAAGATTCCATATTCCTTTGTATCCTTTTGTGCAATCAATCGCTCTGCAACTTCTTTCTGAATCATCAGCACAGCCTGCGAAATATAAGAACTATTATCTAATAAATGAAATAATATCGGGGAGGTGATATTGTAGGGAATATTTCCGACAACTTTTATTTTAGTTTTTGATTGTTTATACTGTTCCTCAAACGAAAATGAGAGTATATCTTGCCGCATGATTTCGATGTTATGATAAATTTCTTTTAACTGATCGGCTAGCTGGGAATCAATTTCAACGGCAATTTTCTTCCGGCATTTTTTTGTATTTATTAGTTCAGTTAATACTCCTCTACCGGGACCGATTTCCATAACGGTATCTTGCTCAAAAATGTTAATAGAATCAACGATTTTTGCAGCATAATGTTTATTAGTTAAAAAATTTTGTCCGAATCGTTTTTTGGGAAAAGGGTAGACTGACATCAGTGTTTAAATTTAAACAGTTTGCGGGCGTTCTCACTGGTGATCTGTGCTAATTCTTCTACAGGGATATCTTTTACATTTGCAATTT
>DAOWAQ010000318.1 GCA_030634505.1 Calditrichia bacterium | reverse complement strand
CCACGGTCAATTTACTTGACTGGAAAAGCAGGAATGCTATGATTTTAGGTCCCGATGACTTGCCTGCAGGTAAAGTATACCCAGATCAGAATTAAAATAATTGATGCTGAAATCAGAGTTGATAGGCAGGTTTATCCTTTGAGTGGTCCCAGTAGTGACAATCGGGATTAAAATTCGGATTATAGTTTTTATGACGATTTACAAAAATATTATTATTAAACCAGATAGTAAGTTTTAAAATTGTAAATATTTACCAAAAATGAAAAATACACTTATCTTTACTAAAATAAACAAACCTCGTAATATTATGTTATTACGAGGCTTATATAAGTGAACCAAGAAGGATTCCTCCAATGGAGTCCCTTTGGGGAGAACCTTCGATCAATCCCGATTGTATCAGGACTGTTCTACCTCCAAATTCGACATAATTAAAAAAAGGTTAGATAAATTAACACCTAACCCTTAACAGTGAGCCAGGAAGGATTCGAACCTTCGACCAACGGCTTAAAAGGGCGTATGCCAACTCTCCAAGTCTTTATTTTACAATAAGTTATGTTTTTATGATATCTAAATCTCTAAGCTATTGTTTTTCCTGTACTTTCCTCTATTGTCCCCTATTGTCTATGACAGTGTTTGCCAAATATTTGTCTTTTTGCCAATCAAATGATCGTAAGTATAATACCAAATTTATAAAATTTCGTTCTTCATTATAGATTTTGAAAAGCAGATCATATAATTTTCAAAAGTGAAAATAACTTTTGTTCTACTTCTTGAAATGTACCAAAAATAAAATCAGCTTTACTTAAATAATTCTCAGTAAGTGTTGTCTTTATTGCAATCACCAGGCAACCAGCATTCTTTGCTGATTTTATACCTAGTGGTGCATTCTCAACTACAATACATTCTTTAGGATTCAAACCTAACATATCTGCCCCTTTTATGAAAGGTTCCGGATGTGGTTTGCCATACTCGACTTCATTAATTGTAACCGCATTTTTAAAAATCCCCTCAAAATGTTCATTTAAAATATCGAACACCCGCTCTCTTTGCCCACCAGTAACTACTGCCATAGGAATATTTTTGTTTTTTAGATTCTGAATCATTGTTAGGAAATAATCATAAAATTGCGTTTTATGAAGCGAATAGTAATAACGTACCTTTTTTTCTATTATATCTAAAATATCTTGCTCGGTAAGTCCATGCTGTTCCCAAAGCATTTTTGCGATTTTAGGAATTCCTTGCCCTTCTAATTGGAAGAACTCTTCTTTGCTGAAATTTATATTTTTCTTAATAAATGCTTTGCTCCAGGCATCATAATGTTGATGCATACTATCAACAGCCACACCATCAAAATCAAACAATATTCCTTTATAGGACATGTACAACCCTTAAATTTTAATTGAATAATTATTTCATCTCAGATTAGGTATACTATTTTATCTCTGGACCCTGGCAGAACCACCCTTAACGAACGCTTCAACCTCCGGTAACTTAGCCATAGTCGTATCACCCGGGAAGGTTGTTAATAATGCACCATGAGCCCAACCAAGTTTTAAGGCTTCTTCAGGTTCACGACCATCAAGCAATCCATAAAATAGTCCGGTAGCAAACCCATCACCACCACCAATACGATCTAATACAGTTAATTCTGTCTTCGGTGTTTCGAACTGTTTGCCATTATACCATAACACAGCGCCCCACTGATGTTTATTTGCGGACTGTACTTCACGCAATGTTGTGGCAACCATTTTTATGTTTGGAAACTCTCCAACCACCTTCTCAATCATTTGGAAAAAAGTAGTCGTATCAAACTTTGATTTGTTTGTTACTTCAGGTCCTTTAATACCTAATCCTGTCTGCAGATCTTCTTCGTTACCGACTAAAACATCAACATTACTTACAATTTTACGTAGCACTTCCTGTGCTTTATCTAAACCACCAATCGGCGCCCATAATTTACCTCGATAGTTTAAATCAAATGAGATAACAGCACCTGATTTTTTTGCTGCCTGCATACCTTCAATAATTACATCCGATGTGGTGCTTGAAAGTGCTGCAAAGATTCCTCCGGAATGGAACCATTGGACACCTTTATCAAATATATTTTTCCATTCAATATCACCCGCTTTAAGTAATCCGGCTGCTTCATTGGCACGGTTGTAAAACACAACCGGAGAACGGGCGCCATAACCACGATCACTGTAAACCGTAGCGATATTTGGCCCGTTGACGCCATTATGTTCAAAATGTTTAAAAAATGTTTTTACTCCCATTTCCTTTACGCGTGTCTGAACCATCTCGCCAATACCATAATTTACCATGGCTGAAGCGATTCCAGTTTGCAATCCAAAACAGTCAGCAAGTCCGGCAGCAACATTGTATTCCCCTCCTGAAACGTGAATATCTACAGACCGTGCTTTTCGAAAAGGGACAACACCGGGATCAAGCCTGTGCACCAAAGCACCCACTGACAGAAAATCCAGCGCACAATTATCTGTACGTATTTTTAATTCACCCATAATATATTCCTTTTTAATTTTCTAGAATCTTTCTTTCGATGCCCACAAACCCAAAGCCGGATTGGAAATATAAAAGATTTCTTCACCATCGGGCATTGTATTAAAACCATCTTTTAAAGTTGACGGATTGTATTGTTGCAGCATGGCATTTATATCTTCATATTGATAATGAACATTCTCAATTTCTTCTTTTGATAGATTTCCCGGACAATATATTATTTTAAATCTTTCTTCGGATGATCCATGGATTAGATGTGCAGCAGCACTGAGATTATTCTGTAAGTCTTCATTATCTTTTGTTAAATGTAATATTTCAGGAGTAGTCAGATAACCATATTTCCTGATTAATTTATCAATCTGTTTATCTTCTCCGAATTCCTGCAAACCTGGAGCAAGAACAATCAATTCACCTCCATCTTCAATCGCCATGCGTGTTCTATAAATACTTTTATTGCCCAGCCAAGTACTTTTAAATTCAGAAGGGTCGAGATAAACAACTACTTTATTCAACGGATTATCCACCATTTCAAAATTGACTTGTAGTGATAATTCGGAAGCTTTCTCAAAGCATTCCATATCATCGCCAATAAACAATCCTTTTATGGCGAGATTGCCTTCAGCATTTTTACCAACTACAGTCAACACATAAATGATTGGAAGTTCCTTTGCAAATTTTTCCGAAGCGTAATTTAATACCTGCCGAACCGGATTATTTGCCCGTCCCATAATTTTTTCCATTCCATAAACCGCACCCAGGTAATGACTTTTATTAATACCTTCCGGTCCACCTGTACCAACAAAAATATTTTTATTATAATTCGCCATTCCAATCACTTCGTGCGGCACTACCTGACCAATGGATAGAATGAGATCATAATCACCTTCAATAAGAATTTTGTTG
>DAOWAQ010000146.1 GCA_030634505.1 Calditrichia bacterium | reverse complement strand
TGGTCTAAATAATTCACTGGTGAATGGAATATTATCTAATTCCAAAAGGTCGGATGTTGAAAAAAATGTCATGTTTTTTGGAAAATGTATAATGGAATTTACAATATTACCTTTATCTAACATTATTGCTTTTAAATTGTACTTTTTCGCCGCCAATGCACAGCTTATTCCTGCAGGCCCAGCACCGATAATAGCCAAATCAAATGGCTTTTCTGATTTTTGATTATTCATAATTATCGATTTATTGTTTTATCAGCTTAGCGATTTTGATATGTTTTCTGCTATTTCCAAAAATATTTTCGATCGAGGATTTTCAGGAATATTTGCCACAATTGGTTTTCCGGAATCGCCACCTTCCCGAATCTGAACATCAAGAGGAATTTCAGCTAAAAGGTTAACATTTATTCTATTACATTCACGCTCAACACCTCCGGACGAAAATATATCTGTTCTTTCTCCACAATGCGGACATGAAAAATAACTCATATTTTCGACGATACCCAGAATCGGAACATTTACCTTTCTGAACATATTTACGCCTTTTACGGCGTCAATTAGAGCTACATCCTGCGGAGTGGATACAATTAAAGCACCATCAAGTGTTATTGCTTGAGATAAAGTTAATTGAGCATCACCGGTTCCCGGCGGCATATCAAATATCATGAAATCCAATTCACCCCAATTAACATCTTGCATTAATTGTTGAATAGCTCGTGTTACCAGTGGACCACGCCAAATTACCGCATCATCACCCTCCATTAAAAAACCCAGAGACATTAGATTAACACCATACTTTGTAATTGGAGTTAATTTTTTTCCATCATATTCCGGTTTGGAATCCACACCCAACATTAATGGAATACTTGGGCCATAAATATCGGCATCCAACAATCCTACTTTCAATCCAAGTTGAGCTAATGCTACAGCAAGATTTACACTTACCGTAGATTTTCCAACCCCACCTTTACCGCTTGCAACAGCTATTTTGTATTTTACATTTGGTAAATAGTCAGGTTTCGATTTTGGTGAACCTTGGCCTGCGGTCGGAGCAGGTTTGTTTACTAATTGTATGTCATAGCCCGGAGCAGATGATTGCATTTTATCAATTATAACAGATTCTATTTCTTTGACCATCTTTTCATCAGCTGTTCGTATATCCAATTCAATATTTATTACCTTTTCTTCTATCAAGACATCTTTAATAATTCCAAATGAGATAATATCTCTACTATAGCCAGGATAATTAACAGATTTTAATAGTTCTAATACTTTTTCTTTGTTCACAATACTCTCCACATTATAAATTACATATAAAAAAAGCCAACCTAACAGGTTGGCTTGTAAATGCCCACTTTATATCTCTTATAAAACTATCTCTAAATCAACAATCTTATCATTATTCAGATTCAATATAATCTCTCGCGGAGTATTTAATTTGATTTCATTTATCTTAGAAAATTTCACTTTGAAATCCAGAGTTTCCATGTCTTTTTCCAATAATACTCCAACTCCATTAATAACCCCACCCTCAGAATCATCATAATAACTCACAATTATATCTTCGTTTACATCAAGAGCTTCAAGAATTTCTTTTACTTCCTGAACATTTCTTGTCTCAATAACAGATTGATCAATATCTACTTCTATGGAAACGATATCACCATCTTCATAATAAAAATCAATGGCGCCACCACCACCTTTTACATATATAACCGAATCATTTTCTGCCTGTTTGATACTTCTTTCAACATTTATAACTTTTCCCGTAAAATATTCATCTCGAACATCAACTATTTTAACAGACACAGGCCTATCTTCAGGAGTACCATCATATGTAACCCGTATGATGTTTACTTTTTGACCTCTTCCAATATCTGTTACCATTTTTTTTAAATTATCCGGGGAGATGGAATTTTCATGTTTAGGAAGTTTTACTTTTTTCTTAAAAAATTTCCAAAAATAACGGCTTGATAAAGGAGCATCATCCAAGTGTAACAAAAATGAATTTTTTTCAATTAAAAACATTTATTGACCCTCCCTACATAATTTCTTGAAAAACTGAAGCTTAAGTTAAAAAAAATTTAAAATAAAATCAAGGAAGTTAAAGACCATCGCTTTCTTATAAACTCAGGATTCTAAAGTGTAATATGACATATCTCTAGTAGATTTGAGACACATTTAATAAATTCTTCGCATTTGCTATAGCTTCGGCTGAAACGTTTTTACCACCTAATAATTTTGCAATTTCCTGAATTCTCTCATTCTTATTCAGCGTTTTTATTTTGATATAGTTTCGACCATTGAATTCTATTTTTTCAACCGCAAATTGAGAAATTGCCTGAGAGGCTATCTGAGGTAAATGAGTAATTACAATAAGTTGTTTACTTAATCCTATTTCTTTAAACTTATTACCAACAATTTGTGCAATTTTTCCTGAGATTCCACTATCTATTTCATCAAAAACCAATGTAAATGTATCATCTGTATCACTTAAAATCGATTTAATTGCTAGCATTATTCTTGATATTTCGCCTCCAGAAGCAACCTTTTGTAGTTGCTTTAATGGTTCTCCCTTATTCAAAGAAACAAGGAATTCTATCTGATCTGCGGCTCTTTCAGATGATTTGTATTTTTTATCATTAATACTGACTGCTCCTTCTGGATCCTCAATCCAGGTAATTTTTACTGAAAAATTAGCATTGTTCATTCCAAGAGTAGTCAGAGTCTTATTCATCTTTTCTTCAAGAATGGAAGCTTTATTCTTTCTTACTTGAGATATATCAATCGCCAATTTATTCAAATCATTTTGAATACTTTTCAGGTTTTCTTCCAGTCCATGAATATCTTCATCATAATTTTGAATACGATTTAATTCTGCATTTAACTTTTCCTGATGTTTGATTAATTCATCAATACTATTTACCTGATACTTTTTTATTAACCAATCAATTTCAGCTTCCCGATTTCTGATTTCTTCAAGCCGGGTAGGATTAAATTCAATTTTTTCCTTTAATAACTCTGCTGTTCTTCCGACTTCTTCAATCATAACCCGCGCCGAACCCAAATTGGTTGCAAGTTCTTTAAATTCAGTATCTATATTTTCTACTTCTGCCAGAGAATTTAATGCTTTGCTTACTGAAATTAACACCGAATTTTCGGAGGAATATAAATTATTGCTAACAAAATTTGCCGCTTCATAAAGTTGTTCGCTATTTTCTAATTTTAATTTTTCGCCCTTTAATTGTTCCAGCTCATTTTCATCCAAATTTGCTTTTTCTAACTCAGCAGCCTGAAATGAAAATAAATCGTGTTGATCAATACTGTTTTTCTTTATATTGTGAAGTCGAATTAATTCATTTTTATTATGGAGAAATTTTTTAAACAGTATTTTATATTTATCTAGTTCTTTTTCCAGAGAAGCAAATGCATCTAAATAAATGCCATGGTTTTCAACATATAACAATTTTTGATGTTGGTGCTGACCATGAAGGTCGATTAATATTCCAGTCAGCTTTGATAATTGACTTAGTGATGATGGTGTATCATTTATAAAAGCCCGGCTCAATCCTTTATGATTAATTTCTCTTCTTAAAATCAATAAACTACCAAACTGATCAATATTATTTTCATCGAGAAATTCATCAATTAAGTTGTTTTTATTAATTTCAAACTCTGCTTCCAATATTGTTTTTTCAGAACCAGTCCTTACTAATTCTGATTGACCTCGTTGGCCGCATAATAAGCCAATTGCACCAATTATGACAGATTTCCCTGCCCCGGTTTCTCCTGTTAAAACCTGAAATCCGCTCACAAAATCGATTTCCAGATTTTCAATTAAAGTAAAATCTTTTATTTTTAATTTTTTAAGCATAAAATGAATAAAGAGAATTAGATTGAAAGGAAATTTAGGACAATAAAGATTAAAAATAAACAATACAATATTATTAATAGCTATTTTCTTATGACAGACAGTTTTCCCTTACCTACTACACCTTCCTCTGTATAAACTAAAAATATATAAATTCCACTTGCAACTTTATTTTTATTACTATCTCTGCCATCCCATTGTGCCCTGCTTCCTTGCACTAAACCATTATTTTCTGATAGAACTCGAATAAGTTTTCCGTTGATATTCAGAATTTTAACTGTTGAATTAACCATGAGATTGGTTATTGTAAAAACACTTGAGTTGTTATCGACAAAAAATGGATTGGGACCACCGGTTAAAAAATCAAAGTTGGATCTTATTTCTGAAAATGCCCCATTAAAGATTGATAGTCCACCTTCAGTTCCAATATATGCCTCTCCTTTATCAGAATCTACAAATACACTATTAACAATTTTATTTGCTAGTCCACTGTTATCAGGCGTATAATGTGACCAGGCTGATTCTTCCCATGGACTTTTATCTCCTTCTAAAATACTTAGTCCACCATCAGTTGCAAACCACTTATTATTAAAATCATCTACAAAAATATAATTTATTTTGTTTTCTATCGGTCCGGTTGCTCCTACATGTTTATAAAAATTTTGGCCATCATATGAATTTAATCCAGCAGCTGTACCTATCCACATAACACCATCATGATCTTTTTTTATACATAATACTGTATTGCTGTATAAATTATCTTCAATTCCTACTTTAAATATTTGATCATCAGTAGAATTATTTAAAGTTTGATTGTAATCCAAAATCACTATTCCACTTTGAAATGTTCCAAACCAAAGTCGGCCGGAGTCATCAAAATCCATAAGAGAAACTTCTCCCTCACCCGGACCCATTCCAACATTACTACCAAAATATACCCAGTTATTGCAGTCAAGATTTAAAGAATTATCTGAATTTCTTGGTATTACCAAAATATACTTAAAATTTTCAGAGCTATGAACGCCTGCCCACAAATTTCCATCAGAATCTTCTACAAAATCTGTAACGACACAATAATATCCTCCGCCAAAAGGCGTTGGTGGAAAACAATCTTTATAATTATCTGAAATACCATTATATTTTAATTCCTCAGTAGCATTTGATGTTGATACTATTAATCTTCCTGAATCTGGCCAACTATGAAAAAGAGTGATTCCTGTATCAGATATAGCTGTAACCCCACCACCCCATGCTCCAAACCAAACATTACCATTTCTATCTGTGAATCCAACATAAGTCGAATTTTTCCAGTTCCATTTATTCTCATAAAACTTAAAATTTGTCCAAGTATTAAAATCATATTTATAAAATCCATTTGAGTTGTACACTTTAAATTTCCCGGACGTCATCCAAAGATTTCCTGCATTATCTTTTACAACTCTTCCAACATGATTGCTCGCAGGTCCATCATGTAAATATGGGTTCTCCCAATTCAAATTCATTATTCCATAATCTTTAAGACCAATCCATATGTTTTCGTTATCATCGTTAGTAACACAATTGACATTTTTACTAAAACCACCAATCCTTTGCCACTTGGTTCCTGTATATAGTTAATAATCACTGTTTCTAAAAAAATATAGTGAATCTTTATTAAGTATTATAT
>DAOWAQ010000219.1 GCA_030634505.1 Calditrichia bacterium | reverse complement strand
GTAAGCCCGGAATTTTAACTGTTCTGTCTAATATACCGATGTTTAATGAGCTGTCTAAAAAGGAGTTAAAGTCTATTGAGCGAATATTGCATAGACGCACTTATAAAAAAGATGAAGTATTGTTTAATGAAGATGATCCGGGAGTTGGCATGTATATAATTGAACAGGGTAGAATTAATATTATTATGGGCAGTGAAAACAAAATGGTGGCGTCACTTTCAAATGGAGAGTTTTTTGGTGAAATGGCCCTGTTGTCAGAAACTCCTCGTACCGCTACGGCAATAGCGGCAGTGCTGACCAGTATTTTGGGTTTTTTTCAGTCTGATTTATTTGGCTTAACGGAAACGAATCCCAAAATGGGCAATAAAATCTTATTTAAAATTGCTCAGATGATTGCGGAAAGATTGAGATTTTCAAATATCGAAAATCAACAATTAAGAGAAAAATTAAACGCATTAGAAAACAAATCAAAAAACAATAAGAGTGATTAGTGGAATTAACAATCGGAAGATTTCTGCGATTAATAGTAGCTTTAATATTTTTATTTGCACTTGGATGGTTTTTTTATACGCTTAGTAACATAGTTACGATTTTGATAATATCTACGTTGCTTGCTTATATATTAGATCCAATTGCAAGTCAGTTGGAAGCTAAAGGATTAAGCCGCTCATTAGCGACAACATTGATATTTATTCTGTTTTTCATTTTTCTGTTTATTATAGGATGGAAAGTTTTTCCCACGTTGTTTAACGACCTTCTATCAATACAAAAAAATCTTAATCCCAATACAACCGAAAATCTTTTTATACAAATAGAAAAATTTTTACAGGAAAATTTCACGTTTGTAAATCTTCGAGAATTAAACATACAAAATGAAATTAATGAATTACTTTCAAGTTTAACCAAACAGTTGATTGCCTTTGCCGCTGATCTTGTTTCTGTAATATCAACAGTTGTCATTATACCTTTCGTCACATTTTTCTTGTTAAAAGACGGCAGGGAGATGAAAAAACTATTAATCAGCTATATTCCGAACCGCTATTTTGAAATGAGCTTAAATGTTTTGCATAAAATGGATATGCAACTCGGTGGTTATTTGCGGGGACAGTTCATTGAAGCAGTAGTCGTCGGCTCTCTGTCAATCTTAGCTTTGTGGATTCTCGGAGTTAAATATTTTATTCTTATCGGGATATTTGCGGGATTGGCCAACTTTATACCGTATGTGGGACCTGTTGCTGGAGCAATTCCGGCGATTGCAGTGGCAATTACTAATGGGGCAGATTCTAATTTAATAATTTATATTATCGTTTCTTTCATAATTATTCAACTTATTGATAACACAGTAATGCAGCCCTTAGTATTATCAAAAAGTGTAAATCTGCATCCTTTAATTATAGTACTTGCCATATTAATAGGCGGAAAATTTTTTGGAATTCTGGGCATGTTTTTAGCGGTACCTGCTGCCGGATGTCTCAAAGTGACGTCAAGTGAGCTATATATAGGTATTAAAAAATTTAATATTGTTTAATTTTAAACAGGTGATATAATGTTAGAATTTTTAAATGAATCTCCGTTTGCACAACCAATCTACTCTGCCGGAATAATAGTTCTGGCATTTATTTTACATCTTGCTATCAAAATTATAATTAAAAATGTTATTCTTAAGATGACGGCGAAAACTAAAACAGAATTGGATGATAAAATTGTATTATCATTTAAACGCCATTCTAAAAACATCATATTTTTTTTAGCAATCTATTTTATCTTGAGTATTAATTCTGTATTCTTTTCTGAAAAGGTAAACCTGGTTTTTGAAGACGTCTTCTACATTATATTTTTTATAATTGTCATGTCGATGATCTTTTTTACAATAAGCATTATTATAGATTGGTATATGAGTATCCTGGTTAAAAAATCTGACAAGAATATTGTTACAGAATTTGGACCACTTATTCAAAGACTTATCAAAGGACTTGTAATAATAATCGGTGCCACTGTATTATTAGAGCATTTTAACGTTGATATTAAAGGATTGATTGTATCTCTCGGGGTTGGCTCTCTGGCACTGGCATTTGCCGCACAAGATACATTGGGTAATATGATTGCCGGGTTTGTAATCATGATGGATCGACCATTTCGTAAGGGAGACAGGATAAAACTGGAAAATGGGCAAGTAGGTGATGTATATGATATCGGTTTGCGCAGTATTAAAATTATGGATTTTGAAAATACAATACATATTATCCCAAACAAAGAAATCGCAAACAAAACCGTCATAAATTATTCTTACCCCGATCAAATGATTCGAATTAAAATAAATGTTGGAGTAGCTTATGGTTCAAAGGTTGAGAAAGTTAAAGAAATTTTGGTTCAACAATTTAAATCGCACCCAATTATTCTGGATAATCCTGAACCTACAGCTTACTTTCTAAATATGGGCGATTCTTCTTTGGATTTTAGGGCAGTGGGTTATGTCGCAGCATATAAAGATCAATGGAATATTACAGAAGAGATTAGAATATTAATTTATAATGCATTGCTAGAGGCCGGAATAGAAATACCTTTTCCACATCGCACAATTACAATTTCAGATGAAATAATAAATAAAATAAAAAAGTAAGTCAAAATTGAGTTCCCTTGTCATTTCGAATCCCGCTTTTCCGGGATGAGAAATCTATCTTTAAAAAAAAGATTTCTCGTCGCCTACTCCTCGAAATGACATAAATTTTTGATTGGAAAATAACAAGATGTCACAAAAAAGAAAAAATGAAGATATATTCAAAACATATGCGCCGGTATTAATTTTTATAATTGCTACTTTTTTCTTAGAGCAATTCGGATTGACAAAAGCCACAAATTTAATCATTTCAGTATTCCTGTCATTAATAAGTTATATGGTTATGACGGCAATGTTAAAGGAAAATTATGGTGATTACCCACAAAGGAATAAATTAAGTCTTCAAACCGGGATTCTTACAACCATGTTCATAGTCATTTTTGCTAATGGATTTTTGCATTGGTACAAAATCGGACATACAAACTTAAGATGGACAACCTTTTTTATTCTACTTTTAATTTATTTTATTTTACTTTTCCGGGCAGTACATGTTTTAAAGGCCATAAGAATTCAACTTGAGTCAACGGAAAATAAGGGGAAAAAGTAATGGTACTTTTGGAATTTAGCATGAGCCCTTTTGGTAAAGGTGAAAGTTTGAGTCCCTATGTAGCACGAATTTTGGATATTGTGGATAAAAGTGGTGTAACTTATAAACTAACCCCCATGGGCACAATTTTAGAAGGTGAGTGGGAAAAAGTCATGTTAGTTGTTACAGACTGTTTTAAAGAGTTAGAGAAAGATTGTAACCGAATAAGTACAAATATTCGAATTGACTACCGCAAGGGATCCACTTCAAGAATGCAGGAAAAAATTAAATCCATCGAAAACAAATTGAAAAAAAATCTGTCAAAATAATACTATTCAACCTGAGTTCGATCTAACAAAGAAAAGAGTAAGGTGTAAGAATGTTATGAAAATACTTTAGGTGTTTGACCGAAAAAGTCATTCCGTAGGAATCTTTTTGCATGCCGGCACTAACAAAGATGCTTCCAGCATGACATTTAACAGACCTATTACCTTGTATTGAATTAACGTTATTTAATATAAAATGTAAATATTCTTTTAGTCGCATTACCCGCCAAGTCTATCACTTCAAAACAAATTTCATGTTCACCTGTAACAAGTTTATTGTCAATAAAGGCAACAACTGTTTTTTCTTCCGGGTCCCATTCCGGCAAAACAAATAAACTATCAACAGTAATTTTAATATTGCCTTCGATATTAATTCCCGAATGATCATCGTATGCATTAAATCTAATAACAGGATTCTTTTTGTAAGTTTTGTTTTCAACAGGAATTTTTACTTCCAGTACAGGGGGCATAGTGTCTTGTGCAATGAAATATTTACCTAAAGATTGGCTTCGAAAAAAGAATCCATTTTTTAAAGAATCATAATTTGAAGAAACAAATGAAACTTTGTCGTTGCCGTTCAATTTATATATTCCCCACTTTGGAGAATTATAAATCGAATCAAAATGAATTAAAATTGAAACACCCTTTAATAAAGCAATATCATCAGGAAGAATTTCATGGGCATCGGTTAAATAGGGAATTTTCAAATCGAATGAATCAATTTCTGCTTTTTTAACCTGAATTAAAGTTGTATCATAAAATGAATGATAACCGGATTGAATAACAATAGAAGAATCAGCAAAATATTCTTTAG
>DAOWAQ010000208.1 GCA_030634505.1 Calditrichia bacterium | reverse complement strand
TCTCTAAGTAAAGGAAGAGTGATCGGGAAAACATTCAACCTGTAAAAAAGGTCTTTTCTAAAATTTCCCTTGTTTAATTCTTCTTCAAGGTTTTTGTTTGTGGCAGTAATAATGCGTACATCAACTTTTATTGGTTTTTCGGCGCCAACCGATTTAATCTCACCCTCCTGTAAAACTCGAAGTAATTTAAGCTGAAATGCCTGGGAAGTATCGGCAATCTCATCTAAAAAAACTGTACCACCATCAGCAAGTTTAAAAAGACCTTTCTTATTATTTGTTGCTCCGGTAAAGGCGCCTTTCACATGTCCAAATAGTTCGCTTTCCAGCAGGGTTTCAGTAAATGCACCGCAATTTTGAGCCACAAACATTTTATCTTTTCGATTACTATTGTAATGAATAGCATGAGCCAGCATTTCTTTTCCGGTTCCGGTATCTCCGAAAATCATTACAGTTGTTGGTGTGTCAATAACTTTGGAAACCAGTTTAAAAACATCCAGCATTTTCTGGCTGTGCCCAATAATGTTAGTAAAATCATATCGTTTTTGAATGTTTTTCTTTAATATGATATTTTCATTTTGCAGGTTCTTGTTCGCTTCTATTAATTTTTCATTTAATATCCTATTTTCTTCAATCAAGTGATGTCGTTCAAAAGCTCGCTGTACAATTATTAATAACTCATCATCTTCCCAGGGTTTTGAAATATAGTAAAAGATTTGACCTTTATTTACAGCGGAGATTGAAGCATTAATATCGGCATAAGCAGTAATGAGAATTTTTATTGCATCTGGTTGTATTTGTATTGATTTTTCCAGGAATTCCACTCCTGTCATTCCCGGCATTCGTTGGTCTGAAACAATAACCTGCACCGGATTTTCTTTCAGAATGTCAAGAGCTTCTGGCCCGGATTCGCTCCTAAAGATTTGAAATTTACTTTTTAGAAGACGCTCCAATGCATTTAGAATTTCCAGCTGGTCATCAACAATCAGTAAAGATTTTTTTGCCATAAGATTTTTTCTAATAAAAACCAAACAAATGTAAATAAATTTACTAAGGCATTCAATTTCAGAGATGTAATCTTAAAAAAAAGCCGTGAAAAATATCACGGCTTAGAATGAAGTTAAATTAAAATTATAATTTTACAGAAATTGAAAGTTTTAAACTTTTGTAAAAAGCTGAATCAATAATTTGTAGTCCACTAGATGTTCCCAAAAATCCTAATAAATCAAATTGCAGGTTTTCAGTTGGTTGATAACCAAGTCCATAAACAAAAGTAGTTGTACTTTGGGCTTCCTTTATATGACTACTGGTAGATGTATAAATATTATCTGTAAAAGTAACAGAAGGATCTCTTCCATCTGCATATTCAGTAATAGTTCTCATGGGTTCTGAATTGGTAATCTCATATCTATCATTTGTAATAACTTTTGCATATTCAAATATACTGCCAAAACGAATGCTCCAGTTGTTCTCTTCAGTGAACTTATATTCAATCCCAACAGGAAATCTGATTCTATATATCGTTCGCTCATATGTCCTGTCAGCTTGCATTTGCCTGGTAACTTCTGTTGTATAATCATTTGAAAGCAATGTGTCTAGCTGTTCATAATCAGTCAGGGTTAAATAATTATTTGCAAATTTTGTATTTCTTTCGATTGACGTATAATCCCACATCAAACCGGTTCCTATATGTACTTTTTCCCCAAGAGGAATATTGATTCTGAATGATGAATAAAAAGTATTGTTACTTTCATCGCCCTTATCGGTTTCGGAACTAGAACCGTTGAATAATTCGATATAATCAAAATTTAATGTATCCGTTCCATCAAAGTAATTTTCAGTACTATTAAAAATATTACTTTGATTCATGCTGTAATCATAACTTCCTATATTCATCCCTATATCAACTGCCCAAAATCCTTCATTGATTCTTTTGCTGGATTTTTTAAATTTTTTCCGCATTTGGAGATTGAAATTTAATGCATTTCCTGTTCTTTCGTTTTTATAATTAAAACTTTCATTTTCAGAATAGTGTCGTTCATAATTCGATATATCCTGATTGAAATAATCCTGAGTTCCAGAATAAGAGTCATTAATATTATAAGTATTATCATCCATCATGTAACCAATATCTCCTCGAACCTCAACACTATCAACAACAACCAATTTCAAGGGGACCATAAAAGCACCATTAAGAGAGGTGAAATTGTCTTCGTCTTGTGAGAGATATTCACCGTTTTCATCCCATTCCAATGTTTTGAAAACATCTTCAATTAAATAATTATTAAAGTTTATATTAAAAGTGGGATCTCCGTAATTAGAACCGGATAACCAGCCATATCCACTTCCCAAATTATAAGAAGTTGTTGTGCCTTCCCCTTCAGTATTACCTGTTGCGATCTTAAGTCCAAGAGTCCACTTACGAAGCAAATAGGTATTGTTTAAAACGTATATATTCTTCTTATACATGGAAAAATCAGTTTTCTCCTGTGAAATTTCCTGCCTCGTATCATACAATCCGTTGAAATCTGTATCAAGGTAAGCATTATAAATATCTTTAAAATTTCCTTCTGAATAAATATCATCAAAACCATTTAAATCACTATCAATAGAAATTGGATTTGAAAAATGTGAATTTTGATAACGAACAAGCGCCGACGTCCATAAATTTTTCAAAAAAGGATTCTCAGTAGATATGCCAAAAAGAAATTCATTATCTGAAACGTTGTTAAACAATTCTTCGTTATACGAAGTCAAATTGCTTAGATTTGTATACAAACGTATACCATCAACAAATCTTAATTGAATAGGATCATAAATCAAATCCAGGTCATCGTAAACAATGCCGCCTAAAGCCTGACTTCGAAAAGAAATAGGTTCCTGTGCCTGGGCAAAAAAACACAGCATTAGTAATATTAAAATAATAATTATTGATTTACTCATTTTTATCTCCTTTAACTTTACTGTATTCAGATTAAACGTTTAAAATTATATGTTTGTTTACCATGGAATTTGTAAAGACTCGACTGCACGAGTTCCACTACCTTCAAATTTCAACGAACGTGGTGAAGATTGAAAATAAGTATTGTCAATTATGACATCATTTTGATAAGGCCAATTTGAGAATGAAATAGAACCACCATTAAAATCGTCACTAAAAATTGTAGTTATTCCTTGAACAAGTTCAACATCGTCAAGGTAGTAATTATCATAGGTAGCACCGGAATGTGCGATTTGCTCAAATTTGATCTGAAATCCGGAATGCATCGCATCAGCATAATTGATTATATCTTCAAAATAAGTCCAGCTATAAACCTGATCATATTGAATTGTCCTGATTAATACCCATATACTTTGGTTGGAATAATAATAAACACCAAAATCATCTCCTGCATCTGGTTGTTCCGGGCCTCCAAGAATATAGTATTTTAGAATTCTTTCTAATGCTGTAGATGGTTCTGAAATTGTAATACCTAATTCAGTGGAATAGTTTGAAGTATCAGTATTTAACGCATTGTATGCTCTTACAGAATAATAATATGTGGAATCTATCATTAATGAATTTGTTGTGTCATGATCAAAATATTCAGTAACATTTGTTGAAACTGTTCCCATAAATTGCAAATTTTGACCTAATTTTCTACGATATATGAGAAAACCATCTTCTGCATTTGAATTTTCAAACCATTCAATAAAAACAGATCTTGTTCCAGATATCTGGTTTACGGAGTATATATTTGGTGTATTTAAAATATAATTCACATATAGATAAAGGTCATACGAATATCCTGTCGACTCATAATTGTTATATGCCCTGATCCGATAGTTGTATTGTTCTAAATTTGTAACTGAATTATCAATGTAAAACGTATCAAGGGATGTACCTATTTGTTGATACGCTGTGTGTGGCTCGCTATTCAATTTTCTATCTATATAAAAACTGCTTGCAGATTCCGCCCTATTTTCCCAAAAGAGATTTATACTTGTGGTACTACGAACCTGGTAAGCCAAATTGGTTGGTGGCTGAAAAAGTGGTGTTTTCAATTTTATTGTATCCGATTTGAACATACCTGATTTATTCATAGTTACAATTCGATAGTTATAATAAGTATTTTGAACCAGATTTGAATCTAGGTAAGAATTTAAAGTTTGATCCGTTATGGTTGATTTTTCAACATTATTTCTGTAAACCTTATAACACAAAAAACTTCCATCAGTACTATTTGGCCAGTCGAGTATAATTCGATCTGACCTAATTTTTCCATTTTGATATCCAGGTAAAAAATTTCCATTTGAAGTATAATCAGATCTGCTAATAATTGGTTTTTCAGTTGGTGATTTTAATGGTACAGAAGAACCGGTAATGTCCAGTGGATTTTTATCTGAACATTGCCAGATTAAAGCTAAGAGACTAATT
>DAOWAQ010000250.1 GCA_030634505.1 Calditrichia bacterium | reverse complement strand
AATCACTTTTCAATGCGCATGAAATACACGATGGATCATCACAAGATTGTGAACAATATAGAATTTGCGGAAATACCAACTGCTAATATTTTAAAAAAGAGCGGCAGTTTTTATTATATGGAGTTTAATTACAATTTTTAGGAATTCTCATAAATATATTAGAAAATAAATCGATGAATTTGTCCCCCTTAAAAAAGGGGGCAAGGGGGTTGTACAAATATGAAAATATATTATAACCCGAAATTAAAAGAAAGATCTAAAAAGCTTAGAACAAATGCAACATTTGCTGAACGCTTGTTATGGAAACGTTTAAAGAGCAGACAAATACTTGGTTATCAATTTGCGAGACAGAAGCCAATTGCAAACTATATCGTTGATTTTTATTGTAATAAATTACATTTGGTGATAGAAATTGATGGAATTACTCATAACGAGAAGAAAGAATATGACACAAAAAGAATAAGTAAATTAAAAGGGATTGGTTTTGAAGTTATTCGTTTCGATGGATATTATGTTATTAATCATATAAATGAAACAGTAGAAAAGATTATTGAAAAAGTTTACGAGTTGGAACGAATTACAACCCCTTAATCCCCTTTTTTAAGGGGAAATTGTTGATCCTATTATTTAAAATAGTGCGCATAAGTATCACAAAATATTTGTCACCAATATAAACACATACGGAGAAAAAATGAATAAATTCGGATTTACTCTTCTAATATTATTCGCTACATCATTATTTGCACAAAATGTAAATTTAAATGATTCAAAAATGAATTATGGGGAACCCATTCAATTTCTCAATACCCGTTCACTGGGTATGGGAGGAACAGGTATAGCCGATGGAACTAATGTTTCGGATTTTTTACTAAATCCTGCGCTTGGTGTACTGAATCAAACTGAATTGTCAGTTTCTGCCAAAGGTCATTTCAATAAATACCAGGAAGACCGGTCATTTCCTTATTATGACAGTTTCGGCGGCTTTGTCGACTATGGTTCCTATGTATTTAACGAGAACTGGTACAACAACTTTTCCGGAACGGTGAATTATGTTTTACCTTCCGATTTAATACCTGATTTTCCCAAAATTTCAGTAGCATTAGCTATAAATCCGTTTTTAGATTTTAATTATGATTATGTTGAAGAAGTTCGTACTACAAGTTTTAGTGATGCGATTCTTGCTTATAATAAAATACAATCTGATGGCACGTTACAAGAAATCTCTTTTAATGCAGCTGCAAAGGTATTGGATGAGTTGGCTTTGGGAATGCGTATAGGAATGATTACTGGCGAAATTGAGCAATCATCAAAAATTAATCCTATTGATAACGGGCTTGAAAATATAAGATTAAATGAAACAAATAAAATAAACCTTGAATCAAATCCTATAAAATTAAATTTTGGATTATATTATCAGGCAAATGAATTTCTATCTTTGGGTTCAAGAATATCATTACCCTATACTTTAAAATTTCAACACGATGGTTTGATGGAAACCGTTGATACATCTGCTACCTATTTAGAAATTCAAAACATTGATTATCCCTTAAGCTTAGGATTTGGATTAAATTATAGATTTACCAACGTTTTGTTAGCAAGATTAAATTTTGATTTTGAATATACTTTCTGGTCTGACATTACTGACAATCTAAATCCTGATTTGAGATTTGAAGACACATATCGAATCATGGTTGGCATCGAGCACATTTTTATGGACAAGGTACCATTCCGATTGGGTTTTAACTATGAACCACTTCGTGAGAACAACAGTATAACTAAAACAGTTTTAACTGCCGGAACAGGTATAGTTTTCGACAACTTTACATTAGAGTTATCCGGCGGAATTTCTTCACTAACTTACAATCAATTTGATATGTATGATAATGCAATCTATGGTTTGGCAAGTCGTGGCGAAAATGCATTAGACCGGGTTGAGACTGATTCCTTTTTTGGATCGATAGAACTAAACTATTTTATTGACTTTTAATATATATTTTATTTAGAATATTAAATATCATCCATCTTGACAACTGTTTTGTATATATGTAAAATATATACAAAATCAGGAGAAATAAGATGACAACAACAGCTAAAGTATTTAAAAGTGGTAACAGCCAAGCGGTTCGTCTTCCTAAAAAATATAGAATTCATAATGATGAAGTATTTATTAAAAAAGAAGGATCAAAGATAATACTAATTCCAAAACCAAAATCGTGGCGGGAATTCTTTTTAAATGCTCCACCTGTCTCTGATGATTTTATGAAAGATCGCGAAAATGAATTTCCACAAGAACGATCCGAGATAGTTTAATAATGTATATGCTGGATACAAATATTTGTAGTTATATTATTAAAAACAGACCTGAATCAGTGTTACAGAAATTTGAATCTCTTCTACCTGAGAATTTATGTATTTCTATAATTTCATATGCGGAATTATATTATGGAATTGAGAAATCAAGTACAAAGAAAATAAATGAACAGGTAATTGATACATTTGTAGCTTTAATCAATGTATTTCCATGGGATCAAGCGGCGGCAAAATCTTATGCTAAAATGAGAAATGAATTAAGAATAAAAGGTCAACTAATTGGAAACATGGATCTTATGATTGCAGCGCATGCACAAAGTTTAAATGCTACTGTTGTAACAAATAATATATCAGAGTTTAAAAGAATAAAAAAGTTAAAAACTGAAAATTGGATCAAAGTTTAAAAAAATCAAAGAAGGTCAAAATGCTAAAAAAGATTTTATTTATATGTTTACTTTCAAATCTGCTATTTGCAGCTAACGAACAGGAACAAAATCTAATAATTTTTTACACTAATGATCTGCATGGTGGAATCACTGAACAGGAAGCGGAATTTCTAAATCCTGATTTCCCTCCAATTCTTGGCGGAGGAGCCGCTGCAGCCAACATTATATTCCAGGCAAGAAATCAATCTAAAAATACTGATGATGTTATTTTAGTTCTGGATGCCGGAGATATTTTTCAGGGAACACCTGTTGGTACAAAAACCGAAGGGCAAGCCATCATTGAATATATGAATGACGTCAAATATGATGCTGTCACTGCCGGAAATCATGATTTTGATTTGGGCAAAGATGTTTTCATCAAAATGACTGAAAAAGCCAATTTCCCTATTTTATCCGCTAATCTCATTGATAAAAGCACCAATAATGTTTTCGCTTTTGTAAAACCGTATACCATAATCGAAAAGAAAGGATTAAAAATTGGTGTGTTTGGATTAAGTACTGAAGCTACCGAACAAATGAGTTTCCCTGAACATATCAAAGGATTGGATTTTTCTGCAGAAGTTCCTGCCGCTCAAAAAGCAGTTAAAGAATTGCGTCAACAAAATGTTGATTTGATTATTGCAGTGGTTCACATGGGATTGCCCTATGATACAGAAGAAGGATATGCTGAATTAAAAGAATCGATCAGGCAAAACATAAAAAAGGAATCCTATTTAAATGCCATGGAACTGGCTAACCAGGTGGAAGGCATCGATATTTTATTTGGCGGACACATTCATAAGGGATATAAAGAACCTTGGGAAGATCCTAAAAATCATACACTGTGTTTTCAAAATTATGGTAACGGCGGCAATCTCGGAATGGTTTCAATCAAAATTGAAAAAGCAACAAAAACAATCAGTGGTTATGAATTACCAGCGCGGGATAGTGGATTGCTGCTCTTAACCAACGATGAATTTCTTTATAATGAAGAAATCTATACTTCAATTAAAGAAAAGCAGGTCAAGATAGAAAAAGGATATGACGAAGTTATTGGTGAAACAGAACTGCCGTTAACACGATCCAGTCGCGGTGATTCTCCGATGAGCAACCTGATATGCGATGCGATGATTGACGCCACTCAATCTGATTTTTGCATGAATAATTATGGTGGTATTCGTGCCGAAATCAAAGCAGGTTCTATTACACCCAGAAATATT
>DAOWAQ010000421.1 GCA_030634505.1 Calditrichia bacterium | reverse complement strand
ATACAACTAAAAAATCATCTGATATTTGTCTTGAGCCACGCAGTTTAAATTGCAGATCAATAAATGTATCATTTATGGATTCATTCCATGGAAAGGGAATAATAGTAAGCAGGCCAAATAAAATAACAAAAACAGAAAAGACAATAGTTTTATTGTTAAAAAATTTCTTTTTGTTTTTGGCCATGGAAAATAAAATGTAATTATTGTGTACAAATTATAAATGAAATTAAATAAAGGACGGATATAATACAAATTGAATCGAAATTAATATAATCAAAATATGTTAAAATTAAAATATTTTAATTTTATTTAAAACCTGAACGACATCGATATTAAAGTCTATGTGACAAATATTCATAAACTAACAGATAATGCAGTTATAAAATTTCTTCCGGGAGCGGTTACACCTGAAGAATAAGGCCTATAACGTTTATCAAAAATGTTCTCTACTCCGATCGTCAATGATATAGAATAATTGAATTGATAAAAAATCTTCAAATTCAATGTAAACCATTCGGGAGAATAAGGATTACCATTTTTGTCACTGGCATAAATATGCGGTTTATTTTGTTCAAAAGGCGCCAAATTATCAAATGTTATTTTATCATTATAAATAGCCGAAAAATCAAATTTAAGTTGGTTGTTTTTATAGAAAACATGTGCTGAGCCAAATAAAGGTGCAGCATGGCGTAAAGGAAATGTATCACCGTTATCCCGTTCTTCTTTCCCTTTTTGATAATTTAATCTTGTCAGAAAAGAAAAATGTCCTGGTAGTTTTAATTCAATACCAGCCTGCAATCCATACACGTAAGCTTTTGCAGAATTTTGAATTGCTTTTACTTTGCTTAAGGTTCCATCATACTTAATACTGTCCAATCCATTAAAAATGAATGATTGTTTGATCATTGCATTATCTAAAAAAGTATAAAATCCGGTAATGTCAATTCGAGCAAATTCTGCAAATGTTTTTATCAGACCAAGATCAATATTATAGGCATATTCTGATTTAAGTTTTGGATTTGGTACAACTACTGATCCGGGTTCAGAATCGAAAACTTTACTTATGTCATCAATATTGGGTGCCCGGAAACCGGTGGATAAATTCATTTTAATTTCAAAATTCTCATTTGGCCAATAAATTAATCCCAGACTACCGGTTAGTGCTCCCGAATTAAGATCAATTTTCGAAAAGGGAAATGGATAAAAGTTGTTGTCAAATTCAGATTTCAAAGAAATAAAATTATAACGCAAACCAGATTGTAAAGTTATTTTGTTTTTTAATTTAGAATGGTAGTTTAGGTAAGAAGCGTAAGAATTCCACTTCGAATCATTTGGATAACGTGTTCCAATAGGTTGTTTTAAGCCGGATTTAGTATTCTCAGTTTCAGCTTCGGATCCAACATCGTTTAAAACTAATTCCAAACCATAAAATACATTATGATTTTGACAGATTCTTTTATTGAAATCGATATTTAATGATGTCACACCTAATGTTTCAGTCCGGTGTCTTAGATGGTTGTCCTCAAAATTTCTGTCATGCCGGCTTTCCTTAAAATACTGCTGTGCCAATGTCAACTTAGCTTTATTAAAAAAAATATTACTAAATGAATATTGAGCATTTAATAAATTCATCATCCAAATTTGCGGTCCGTAATACCATTCAGCATTTTTCAAATTGTTATCACTTAACTCAATCAATCGGTCATACCTTGGTATATTCGAAGATTTTGAGTAATGTAATCCATAATTAAATTCCCAAAAATCGTTTGGCTTAAATCGAATTTTTTGCATCAGGTTTAATTGATTGTATTCGGTAAATAATTGTTCTTTAGGATTATTATTGGATACAATAGAATCTTTACCTGAGATAGTTGTGACATAATGAGAACGAAGATAATCACTTGGCCCAATACTTCCCATTTTTAGATTATCATAATCAGTATAGGTGGCACTTGAAATAATTGCCCAATTTTCCCATCCGATATTAATATCAAAATGACCTGTTTTTTCAAAGTTTGCAGAACTAATTCTGGTGGTAGCATTAAATCTAAATCCATTACCATTTTCAGTTGATAAGATTGGTGTGTGGGTGAAAAACGACATGGCACCACCAATAGCATCACTGCCGTAAATAACTGAACCGGGCCCAAAGAGGATTTCAGTTTTTTCAATACTAAAAGGATCGAAAGAAATAACATTATGTAAATTGCCACTACGAAAAATGGCAGTATTCATTCGCACTCCATCCATCGATAAAAGAACACGGTTGGCAGCAAAACCCCTAATCATTGGACTACCACCGCCAAGTTGACTTTTTTGAATAAATACCTCATCTGAATTGCCTATCAAATCAGCGGCAGTCTGCGGATTTTGCATTCGTATCTGAACTGGATGAATTGTGGAAACTTTATTGGGTATATCTTGTTTCTCCTGTTGCCAACGAGTGGCGGAAACCACAACTTGGTCCACGGAGAATGGCGCCTCTTTTAAGTACAATATAAATTCATTCTTTACCAATT
>DAOWAQ010000333.1 GCA_030634505.1 Calditrichia bacterium | reverse complement strand
GTAAATGCAGTAAAAATAGCACAGGAAAGTAGTGTAACAATTGCCAGTCCACCGGGAATCCAGCCTAAAAAAGCACGTGATAAATTCACAAGTCGTTTAGGGGTATTGCTTTCTGCCAACATGTAACCGGCAAAAGTAAATAAAGGAATTGCAAGCAAAACAGGTTGGCTGGCCATTCGGTATAATTCAATTATAACTGCTGAAGAATCGATTCCCTCGAAATAAAACGCCAGTAAAGCAATGGCTGCGATGATGACAAATAATGCTGTTCCAAATAGCGCAAACAATAATAAAAGGAGGGCAATGAAAAAAGTGATCATGCAGCCTCGCTGGATTTTGAAGTAAAGATTTCTACAACATGTTCCATGAAGATGACCAGAAACCGAAAGCTCATAAGTAAAAATCCGGCAGGAATAATTATCTGAAAATACCAGGCTGGTATATCACTAAATAAAGTGGAATTCACTGATTTTTCGTCCATCACAAATGTCCATGCAGCGGAGGTTAAATACCAGCAAACTACTGCAGCAAACAGGTTGACGAAAGCTTTAATAAAGGATTGAGATTTTCCTTTAACAAATCGTGTAAATAAATCTATATTTATATGTTTTTTTTCACGAGTGGCAAGTGAGGCGCCCAAAAAGCCAACCCAAAGAACGAGATGTCTTAGAAATGTATCACCCCATAAAATACCTTCAGAGAATAAATTGCGAAGTACAACCTGCAGGAAAGCAAGCAGAACCATTATACTTAAAACAACAACAAGAAGTACAGTTTCAAACTTTGCGATCCAGCTGTCAATATTTTTTAGAATTCTGATCATTTACTGTTTCTGAAATCCAGTATGTAATTTTCTACCTGAGTTAAGAATTCCTGATCAAAAAGTTTTCCTACAAGAGATTGTCGTGCTTTTTTCCCTGCTTCACTAAAACTTTTTAGTTGATTTTCGTCAGTAATATTAGTGAATTGAATTCCTGCTTTTTTTATCAGTTCTAATGACTTAGCGTTGTCTTCACGACTTAACTGAGTTAGTTTTTTAAGGTATTTAGCAGCAAAGTACTTTAAAATGTTTTGTTGTTCCGGAGTTAATTTTGAGAATTTCTTTTTTGTAATTAATATGGCTCCATTGGAATCAGCTAAAGGAAGTTGCAACATGTATTTTACTTTAGTGTGCCATTGTAAAGCAGTGCAGGCTAGTGGAGAAATATATACTCCGTTTATGAGATTTGTCTGTAAGGATGTAAGAACATCAGTTAATGAAAGTGGAATCGGACTGATGTCCATGGAAGTAAATGCCGCTTCTGCAATGGGATCACCTTCCCACATCCACATCTTTACTCCACTCATATCTTTGATATCATTAATAGGGGTATTGGTGAAAACATATACAAAACCAACCTCTGCCCATCCAAGTAAAATGTAACCCTTTTCTTCAAACTTTTGAGCAAAATGATCTGATAATTTATTAGAAACATAATCCACTTCTTCATAAGTATTAAACAGAAATGGTGCATCCATGATTCTAACTTCCGGTAAAATTTCACCTAATCCAAAACCTGTAAATCCGGCACTGTGTATCTGTCCAATGCGCATTTTTCTCAAAACATCTTTTTCATCACCCTGCACAGCTCCGGGATATATTTTAAATTTTACATCACCATTTGTGGAATCTTCAACTGCTTTTGCCAGCTCATGCATTACCTTCATCCATGTCGAACCTTCAGTGGCAACAGTAGCAAATTTAATCTTGGTAGCGGCATTGATAGTTAATGTGATAGTTATTAATAAAATTATAATTTTTGATAATCGCATGAATCCTCCCAGATCAGATTAAAAAATATCTTCGCTTTTCGAAAGTAAAAAATCCGCTTTTTTCTTTGCAATTGCATTTAAAAATTGTTCACCAGGCAAAACATCCTCGGGTGTTTCTTTTACTATATTCAGGAATTTCTTAAACAAATCTTCTTGTAAAGTTTTTGCTGCATAATACTTAGCATAATATACATAAGTTAATAAAAAGTTCCCTTTGGTAATCTCTAAATTTTTATCAAAATATTGTTTTGCTTTTTCAGGGTCACCGCCAAGCATCTTGGGTTTTGTGCCCCAAATACCTCCGAAAAATAGCAAGGCAGAACCATGATAATAAGTCGAATCAATTTCAAGTACGCGATTCATCAGTGCTTCAACTTTGGGTAAATCGACAAATGCCTGCGGATTATCAAGACTTAGGTTAATCCAACCCGCCCAAGAAAAGGCTGCCCAAAATAATGCATCAATATCATCATTTTCAAGCAAAGCAACATTTTGTTGATATTGCTCTAATAATAAATTTTCTTCGGTTAAATTAAAATCACTTTGTACCAATACTCTTGCGGCATAATCACGTGCCCTTAAGTATAACTTCTTTGCACGATCCGGTGCATCATCTTCGACAAAGCCTAAAACATAGCCTGCAATAGCCTGTGTAGTCAGCATCAATAAATGGCAATTTTCGGGATCACCTTTAATCATACCTTCCAATAATTTAATATTAGATGCAAGTGCCTGTTCAGCAAGAATCAAATCTGTTTCTTCGTAAATAGCAACCGCACCATAATCCAACAATGTTCCGGTTTGTCGTATAATAAATTTTTCTATGCTGCATGAATAAAACAATAACAGTGAAATTATAGTAATAAACAATTTATACATAGTGTGAATCCGGTATTTATAAATCTAATTTGAAAAATTAAAGTTATAGCTTATCACAGATTTCTGCAAAATGTTTTTGAAAAGTAATCTTTTAGAAAAAGAATTATAACATATTTATATAATTACGGTTATTCATCATTTTCGTCGTCAACCCGCACAGTAATAGATCCAACAATTATTTCAATTTCACCTTGCAACGGCACAGATTGATTATTGGTTGAAAACCAGCCAAAAGCATCACCATTCATCCCGGCAACACCAGAAAATTTAGCCTGAGCGAATATTTTCAATGCTTCGACATCATTATCATTTATTTCTACTTCTTCGATTTCATCCAAGTATTTAATAATGGCATATTTAAATTTTTCATTTACCACAACGACAGTAGTCCCACTTATTTTATTTGATACCAATCCCCGGGCAAGATACAACATTGATGTTGCGTCCTGTGCAGCATTTGGTAAATCTTTTATTAAGAATTCATATCTGCCATCATTTTTAACAGTATAGGATTTGAAAATATTTTTTTCATAGTTAAAATAATACATTCGTATAAGATTTTCTTCACCATCAGGAGTATATAATCTGGATCGCACTGCACTTAATGTTTCAGCATCAATATATGATTCATAAATAGGATGAATGGATATTAAAAAATCAAAACTAGGATTTGAATCAATGTAAAACACC
>DAOWAQ010000345.1 GCA_030634505.1 Calditrichia bacterium | reverse complement strand
AATTTCAGTTAATCCCAATGTAGTACCGGAAGGAGAAAGCATTCGCTGCTGGATTCCATTTCCTCGTGAGATTTCTAATAGACAGTTTGATTTACAAATCATCAAAACTGATCCGGAAAAGTATCAACTTGCAGATAATTCAATTCTGCAAAGAACAATATATTTCGAAAAGTCGGCTGTAAAAGACGAAGAAACAAAGTTCACTGTTGAATATCAATATACAGGGCAGGGAGAGTATGTGAATATTGATGCTGCAAAAGTAGTATCTGTAGAACCCAATGGCGAAATGAAATATTATTTAAAAGAAGAACATCCACATATTGTATTTACTAATCAATTGAAGTCATTATCCAATAAAATAGTAGGTAATGAATCAAATCCATATTATAAAGCACAAAAAATTTATGAATGGTTTGATGAAAATATTCCATGGGCTTCGGCACGCGAGTATTCCACTTTTAGAAATATCAGTGAATATTGTATTGAAAATAGTCATGGTGATTGCGGTATTAAAGCCCTGACATTTATTACGTTACTCCGTTTAAATGGAATTCCGGCAAGATGGCAATCAGGATGGGAATTCCAACCACCATATGATAGTATGCATGATTGGGGAATGGTTTATTTTGAACCTTATGGCTGGGTTCCGATGGATGTGGAATATGGTTTGAGAGATACTGCCGATGAAAAATTGAAATGGTTTTATTTAAGTGGAATGGATAGCTATCGTTTAATATTTAATGACGATTACTCCCAACCGCTTACGCCGACAAAAATTCACCATCGATCGGAAACAATTGATTCTCAAAGAGGCGAAGTCGAATGGCGAGGTGGCAATTTGTATTTTGATAAATGGGATTGGAATATGGAGTTCGAAGTCTTGTCAAATTAAAACTATAAGGTATGTGGGAATAGGGTATAAGGTATTAGGAAAGACAAAACCAATCACTTATACCCTATACCTTTTTATCAATTTATATATTTAGGATGCAGTATCACCCTCTTTTTGTTCTTTTTTAGATACAAAGTAATAAATCAGGAAAGCAATCCCCGAAAATAAAAACATAGTTCCGATTGTTCCTTCACCTTCCATTTCGTATGGCAGGAATTGACCAACAAACAATGCTAATCCAAGTGCTACTAAAACCAATCCCCATTTTAATGAACTTAATGGTGAACTTTCCTTGTTTCCGGGATGCGTATATAAAAATTTCACTTGTTCATCAACTTTACCACTTTCAATTAATCTGCGCCGGATGCGATTATCAGAGATCACCTTTATAACAAATGTAATTGATAAAAATACAAACCCGGTTATAAATACTGCTGTAAAATCAATCATGTTAATCCTTTCTTTAATAAATTAAGTTAACTAAAGAAGTAGACAGTAAATTTTTAAAATTGTTGCAAAAATATTAAATTTTTCTAAATGCAACAAAATGATAAAATTTATGTCATATAAATAGATATGGTAAATACTCAAAGAAGTGAGCTAGAGTTAGTTCGCCTTATACTCAAAGGCAATATTAAAATATTTGAAGAAATAATAAATAAATACCAAAGATTGGTTCTTTCAATTGCAGTACGCTTTACAAATAATCAATATGATAGGGAAGAGGTGTGCCAAGAAATTTTCATTAAAGTATATCAAAATTTATCCGGCTTTAATTTTAATTCAAAACTATCAACTTGGATTGGAAAAATAGCTTATAACCATTGTATCAATTATGTTAATAAAAATTCAAAATATTCAACTACTGATTCAATTGATGGATTATATGAAAATGGCAACTTTGGTTCTAATAAATCCCAGTTCGAAAATATCAATTCGACAATTAATACTGATTTTGAGGAAAAAGAAATTTATATTTTAGTTAGAAACAACATTAATCGATTACCTGAATTATACCAAACAATCATAAATTTATTTCATTTACAGGAAATGAGTTACAAGGAAATTTCAGAAATATTAACTTTGCCAGAGGGTACTGTAAAAAGTTATTTGTTTCGTTCAAGAAAACTATTAAAAGAAAAACTTTTATCTTCATATAAAGAAGAGGAATTAATATAATGAACCATTTAACAGATGATCAGATACAAGCTTATCTTGATAAAAATAAATTAGAAAATCTCAATGATATAGAAGATCATTTGCAGGTTTGTCAGAAATGCAGATTTAATATAAACACTTACCGGCAAATATACACAGCGCTGAGCAATGAAGATGAGCTACCGGTATTGTCAAATAATTTTTCATTTACAACGATTAGTAAAATAGAAAAAGCCAATGAAAAAAAATGGAATATTTTTGAGAATATTCTGATTGCATTGACATTTATAGTTAGTATTTCTCTAAGTATTTACTTTTTTGATCTAGTCAGTTTTGCGTCATATTTCAGGGAAATTGATTTTAGCCTGTTTACTGGTTTGGGCGAAAAGGTATTTAGTACTTTATCACCGAACGTTTTTTATATAACAGCAGCAATACTTATTACAGGTATTATTGAATTGTTAGATAGATTTAGAATTCAAAAGAGTGCCAAACATATTAATCACTGACAAACAATCAGTGGTTTTCTTTTTTTTTCATATACAATTGATGGTGGTGAGAGCCTTCTCTTAACATTTTCCCACCGCATTCCGGGCACTTTTCTTCCTGGCAGGGAATACCGCGCCGGTGGGGCGTCTTTTGTCCGCATTTAGGACAGATGCAATTTCCTCCGCTACCCATACTTTGATTTTTCGGAACAGTCATAAGGTGACCTCCATTCTATTAATATTTTTTTATAATTTGCTAAACCTGTTGTCATCTTTTGTTTTATGCAATTTATGAACATGTTTTTCAAGCCAACCAATTTTATATACTTTGCGCTTATCAAATTCCGGAACATAAGGTTTGATATCTAAAAGCGGTGTTCCGTCAACAATATCCAGTTTTTGAATATATAATTTTGTTCTCTCGACTTTGATGAGTTTAACGGTGGAAATGCCAATAGGATTCGGACGTGCCGGCGCCTTGGTAGCAAACAATCCACGTTTTTGATCATCCAGATAAGGCTTCACCACAAGAGCGAATTCAACGGAAAGGTGGAAATGGTAAAGTAAAATTATATGCGAAAAGCTTTCCAGGTCTTTGAGCCCTTCTGCATATTCAGGAAATACTTCAACAATTCCTTCCGAATTGTCAGACGTTGCCTGTATTGGAGTTCCTTTACATTCTTTAAAAGATGAATGAATAATACCAATAGGTTTATATTCAATTTTATTCAAATTCATACTCCATATTTCACAAACATACAATTT
>DAOWAQ010000124.1 GCA_030634505.1 Calditrichia bacterium | reverse complement strand
AGATAATACAATGCCTCAAAAAAATCGGGTTTAGCTTCCCGTAGTGGTCTGGTCCTTATATTTGTTATTTTTTCATGCTCTTTCAAACGGGAACCCCAGCCCTGAGAATATTGGCTAAAGGATCCCTGGTTAGCAATATCCAATGCAGAATCATAAAATGGAGTGCCCAGCATTAAACCATAGGTATCCATTTCGCCTGCCAGAATCATATTAGCATAAAAATCCAAAAATTTCGTAATCGGATCAAATTGTACTTTGTTATGCTCAAGCGGGTAATTGCGGTGATAGGGAAATTCAAATTCTTTATCGTAAAAGCTTTCACCGGAAACGCTGCGAATCTGAAACTGCGCTTTATACATTTTTTCATGACTTTTTTGTCGTACATTTTCAATTATAACATAAATATTAACGTCAATGTCCGTTTCATATTCATCTTCAGTCCAGGCATAATTATTAAAATAGTCATTAATTTTGTCTGCCAGTTCTCTTAACTCTTCCTGTTCTTCTGATATGAGATGTTGGTAATCAACTTTTGTTTGTACTTTTAGCACCTGGGAGAAAGCTGACCCGATCAACAAGAAACTAAGGAAAATCAAAATTTGCAATTTCATAATCATTTCCTTTTTTTTGTAACCTGAATAATTCATCCCGACTTAATCGGTATTAAATGAATTATGATTCCCGATTAATCGGGACGATATCTATATTTTCTTTATTTATAAATCAGGATAAATATGAATTCTTGGTATTCGCCTGGAAATATTGCACGTTACTTCATAAGCAATAGTTCCCGTTTTGGCAGCGATTCCATCTATCGAAATTTTTTGATCTCGATTCTGTCCAAACAAAATAACTTCATCACCTGTCTTTATTTTAGAATCATTTTGAAAATCGATCATTATCATGTCCATACAAACCGTGCCAACAACAGGATATTTTTTATTATTGATAATAACTTCACCCTTATTGGTTAATATGCGATTATAGCCATCTGCATAGCCAATCGGCACAACACCTATGTTTGTATCACTGGGAGCATAATACTTTCTGCCGTAACTAACAGATTCACCTTTTTGTATGAATTTAGTCAAGCTAATTTTTGAACGCAATTGCATAACCTGTTTTAAATCCCAATTAGACTTGAAACCCGGATTCGGCAGACCGCCATAAAGCATAACACCCGGACGCACCATATCAAAATGAGCGTCAGGAAAATTCATTATTGCTCCGGAATTTGCCATATGGAACAAAACATCATGCTGAATATATTTTTCCGAAATTTTTCTAATTTCATTAAATCTATTTATCTGTTGCTTGGCATAGGAAACATCATCTGCATCAGATGTAGCAAAATGAGAATAAATTCCTTTTAATTCAAATTGATCAGATTCCAACACTAATTTTAATGCATGTTCGAAATCTTCACTCCTGAATCCGATACGATGCATACCTGTATCTACTTTTATGTGTACCGTGCATTTTCTTTTTGTTTTTTTGAAGGATTCAATTTGATCAAAAGAAGTAAGAGTAATATCCATATTATGATCAACTGCTTTGATTATAGATGATGGATCATGTGCTCCAAAAACCAAAATTGATGCCATTAAACCGTTTTGTCTTAGTTCAATACCTTCTTCAACAAACGCTACACCGAGATATTCACATCCAGCGTCCACAGCCGTTTTTGATAATTCTGCGCTGCCGTGACCATAGGCATTGGCTTTGACAACCGCCATTATTTTTGAGGATTTTACCGCGTTCCGGATGAGTTGGATATTGTGTGAAAAATTCTGATGATAAATATTTGCTATGCTGGGGCCCATTTTAATTCCAATCGAATCGTTCGGCTAATTCTTTCATACTTTCGCGTTGCCTGATTATTTTATATTTATCATTATTAACCAGAATTTCTGCGATTACGGGGCGTAAATTGTAATTTAATGCTAATGCCTGCCCATATGCGCCGGCGCCCGTTACGGCGATAAAATCACTTTATTTTAATAAAGGCAATTCTCTATCCTTTGCCAGAAAATCCGATGTTTCACAAACCGGACCTACAATATCCACCAATTCTTTTGGTGCAGTTTCAGTTTTTCCAACCCCGGCAAATACAATTTTTTCCGGGGCAAAGCCGGTTTTAAGTGCAAAATACAATTCACCACCGGAAACTACCTCTGCTCCGAAGCCTATATCTTTAATGGTTTTTAGAATTGATGGATTATAGTTGGCCTTTAAAGCATAACAGGGCATTAATCCTGTTTTTTTACCATGATTAATGATTGATTCACAGTTTTGCAGAATATCATTTTCGCTGTACAGGTAAAATGGTGTTTCAACTTCATTGCATATTTTAGAAATCGAAGTCCTTTCAAATCTTAACTGATGGTTGTCATCGAAAGAGAGTATTTTCATGTATCCATCCTGCTTAACTTCAATATTTTCAAATTAGTAAATTATGAAATTACTATCAATAATAAAATATCATTAACATTTATTTTTGACTCATATTCGCATATCCTTTAAATTTGTATATCTGCATTTTTGAACTATTTCCCAATGTTTTAGTTTTAAAAAGCACAAAAATTCTTCTGTAGTTTAACATAAGGATTTATTTATTGAGTAATTTTCAAGAATCTTCAAAAAAGGATTTTGACAAATCTCTGGAAAATTATTTTTATGAAATAAACAAAATTCCACTTCTCAATTCTGAAGAAGAAATATTATTAGCAAAAAAAATTAAAGAGGGGGATAAACGAGCTTTATCAAAATTAGTATTATCCAATCTTAGGTTTGTTGTCAGCGTGGCGAAAGAATACCGCTGCAGTGGTTTACAATTTGGCGATTTAGTTAATGAAGGTAATTTGGGCTTAATAGAAGCGGCAAATAGATATGACGAAACGAAGGGATTCAGGTTTATCACTTATGCGGTATGGTGGGTAAAACAATCTATTTTACAGTCCATCACGAATCACACAAGGGTAGTAAGATTACCGGCCAATCAACAAAACAATCTAAAAAAGCTGACCAAAACCAAGGAAGCCTTAGAACAAAAGTTTAATAGAGCACCAACCTTGCAGGAGGTTGCTTCATCATTGGATATTTCTGAAAAAGAAATCAATGACATTTACCAATTTGAAAATAAAAGTGTCTCCTTGAATTCACCCCTTAATAATACAAGCAGAAACTCATTCCTTGACACAATGAAGGACGATAATCACAGTGATTTAGATAAGAAACTTGTTAAGGAATCTTTTCTTTATGATATTTATAATGTGTTTAAATCATTGACTTCGCGTGAAGCAGAGATTGTTTGCATGTATTATGGTATTTTTATCGAAAAGCCTCTCAACCTTAAAGAAATTTCAAAAAAATATAAATTAACCCGAGAAAGAGTTCGACAAATAAAAGAAACGGCATTGGTTAGATTAAGACAGATGAAAAAAAGCAGTACTCTTCGTGATTATCTTCAATAGCAAATTTATAAAAAGTATTTTAGTAGAGTTATTCATAATCTTGTTTTAATGTACAGATTTCTTTATATTTTGCGTTTTATTTTAGTCAAATCATTAAAACTTTAAAAGGGTTTTATGAGCTATAATTCAATTGTATTAGTTAAGCAAGTACCTGATACAGCAAATATTTCTGGCCAGGTAATGAAACCGGATGGTACTGTAAATCGTGCTAAACTGCCGGCTATATTCAATCCCGAAGATTTAACAGCATTGGAAATGGCATTACAAGTTAAAGACCAATTCGGAGGTTTTGTGACCGCTATTACCATGGGGCCACCAAAAGCATCAGAATTATTGCGTGAATGTTTATATATGGGAGCAGATAAAGTTTATCTTATTAGTGACCGGAAATTTGCAGGTGCTGATACTTTGGCCACTTCCTATGTTTTATCAGAAGCCTTAAAAAAGGTTGGAAATTATGATTTTATTTTTGCAGGCAGGCAAGCTATTGATGGTGATACCGCACAAGTAGGTCCTCAAACAGCAGAAAAATTGGCTATTCCACAAATTACCTATGCACAGGAAGTAATAGATATCAAAAAACGAATGGTTACCATACAAAGAAAAATTGATGGCGGACATGAAATATTGGAAAGTCAACTTCCGGTTTTGGTTACGGTCATTAAAGACGCCGTGATTCCACGCCCGTTTAAAGCCAAAAGAGTTATGGCGTATAAAAGCGCAAAATCTCTACTCGAATTGGAAAAATTAACTGAAGGTAATTCTTTATTATACATAGATGATTTAAAGGATGAATATATTGCCAAATCTCTTTTTATAGAAACCTTCACCATGGATGAATTAGACGTTGATCAGGCGCGTTGCGGTCTTCATGGCTCTCCTACAAAAGTTCATAAGGTGGAATCTGTTGTGTTGGGTGGAAATGAACATGTGAGTATTGAACCAACAAAAGAGGGTTTAAATATTCTTGTTGATAAATTATTGGATGATCATATCTTTGGATAAAGGGATATTATGAGTACAACTTCAAAAGATGTCTGGGTGTTTATAGAACAAAGATCAGGAAAAGCTGCGGATGTAAGTTACGAATTGCTTTCCAAAGGCAGAAAACTTGCTGAAACATTAAAAGGATCCTTAAAGGCTGTTTTGTTAGGTTCCGAAATAAAAGATGTTGCAGAAGAAACATTTCTGTACGGCGCTAAAGAGGTCATGCTAATTGATCATCCTGAATTAAAGGATTACAGGACAATTCCATATAGCCGTATCTTTAGTCAACTTGTTGATGAACATAAACCACGAATCGTTTTATTCGGCGCTACATTTATCGGACGAGACCTGGCACCAAGGGTTGCTTCACATACCCGAAGCGGCTTAACCGCTGATTGTACGGATTTGCAAATTTCAGATGTAACTTATATGAGAAAAGATTATCCTGAATTATTATTACAAATAAGGCCGGCTTTCGGAGGAAATATTATCGCTACAATTATAACTCCTGATGTACCAATGCAAATGGCGACAGTACGTGAAGGAGTCATGGAAAATGTGCCATTGAATAAAGCCGTTAAAGGAAAAATAACAAATATTCCCTACACTTCTGAAGAAGTGGACAATCTTATAAAAATTATTGAAAAACAGCAGGAGGAGAGCAAGGTTAATTTAAAACTTGCCCTGATCATTGAAACGGATGAATATGGAATCATATCTATAGACAATTTTAAATTGATTCATGAATTAGCTCATGTTCTTGGTGGTGAAGTTGCGGGCAGCAGAGCAGCAGTGGATGCCGGTTTTATTCCACACGAAAGACAGGTAGGGCAAACAGGAGTGACTGTAAGACCTAAATTGTACATTGCTTGTGGAATTTCAGGAGCCATTCAACACCGGGCAGGTATGCAGGAAGCAAGCAAAATTATTGCTATAAATAATGATCCTGAAGCGCCAATCTTCGAGGTTTGTCATTACGGAATCGTAGGAAATGCCATGAATGTTATTCCTATGCTTATTGAATCATATAAACACAAACTTAAGTAGGGGACTTTATGCCAAATTTCTTTTTGGAAAACGAAGATATTCTTTTTCATTTTGAAAATCTAAATATAGAAGAAATTGTACAAATTGCTGAAAATGATTATAAAGAGTCTGAAAAATATAATTATGCTCCAACAGATTATGCAGATGCATTGGACAATTATAAGAAAGTTCTCGAAATAGTCGGTGATATGGCAGGCAATTTTATCGCTCCACGTGCCGCAAAAGTAGATGAAGATGGTAACACGGTGGTTGATGGTAAGATTAATTATGCAAAGGGAACACAGGAAAACTTAAAACAACTGTCCGATGCAGAACTGATGGCTATTGAATTCCCCAGAGAGTATGGCGGACTTAATTTTCCTAAAACAATTTATCTGATGATGGTCGAAATGGTCTCCCACGCTGATGCCTCATTAATGAATATCTTTGGATTACAAGATATTGCAATGACCATTAATAAATTTGGGGATGAAGAAATTAAGCAGCAATATCTTCCAAAATTTTCAACCGGTGAATATACGGGCGCAATGGCTCTAACTGAACCAGATGCAGGCTCCGACTTACAGGCTGTTAAATTGCATGCTTATCAAAACGATAACGGCGATTGGTTTTTGCGAGGTGTTAAACGATTTATCACCAATGGTGGTGGTGAAGTATTGCTCGTTCTTGCCAGATCCGAAGCCGGGACAAAGGATGGACGTGGCTTAAGTATGT
>DAOWAQ010000140.1 GCA_030634505.1 Calditrichia bacterium | reverse complement strand
CAAGAAGTGTGGATTCTATAATTAATCCATACATGGAAACTGTGAGGCCGATGTATTTTCAATTTATTGAACCTTCAAAACGTTATGCAGACATTATAATTCCCCAGGGCGGCAAGAATGTTGTTGCCATTGATATCCTCACCACAAAAATCAAATCACTATTAAATTAAGATTGGTATTCCAAATGATGTTTGACATTGTACACAAACATACCGGCTGGATTGAAGTTATTTGCGGCAGCATGTTTTCCGGTAAAACAGAAGAACTTATCAGAAGATTAAAAAGAGCTGAAATAGCAAGACAAAAAGTGAAAATATTTAAACCGAAAATTGATAAAAGATTTTCGGATACAGATATTGTATCCCATAGTGAGCAAAAGATTTCTTCTCAGGTCGTAAATGGTGCTAAAAAAATCATCTCCCTAGCTTTGGAGGCACATGTGGTTGGCATTGATGAATCTCAGTTTTTCAAGTCGGATTTAATAGATGTCTGCAATACCATGGCAAATATGGGCAAACGGGTAATAGTTGCAGGGTTGGATATGGACTATAAGGGTGAACCATTTGGACCAATACCAAAATTATTGAGCATTGCGGAATATATTACTAAAACTCACGCTATATGCGTTGTCTGTGGAAATCCGGCAAATTATACTTATCGAACCACAGATGAAAAAGGACAAGTACTGTTGGGTGCATCTGACAAATATGAAGCCAGATGCAGAAACTGTTACATTCCACCAGTTAAAAAAAAATCTTCTCGGGAGGATAAATAATAATGATTTCAATTTTATTTGGACTTTTTGGGCTTGTGGTCCTGCTCAGCATTGCCTGGCTTTTTTCAAACAGTAAAAAGAATATTAACTGGAGGATTGTCGGCACAGGAGTCGGATTGCAGTTACTTTTCGCAATATTCGTCATTCTTACACCTTGGGGCTCAATCGTCTTTGACGCAATTGGCAGTTTTTTTGTAAAGATCATAAGTTTTACTTTTGATGGTGCGGAATTTGTATTTGGCGCATTGGCAAATCAGTCAACTTTTGAACAGGCATTTCCAGAAAATTTGCACAATCAAGGTCTCGGTTTCATTTTCGCTTTTCAGGTATTACCAACTATTATATTTTTTTCCGCTCTGATGTCAGTTTTATATCATTTGGGCATAATGCAAAAAATTGTTCAGGGAATGGCTTGGGTTATGTCTAAAACAATGCGCGTGAGCGGTGCGGAATCAATTTCAGTTGCCGCAAACGTATTTATTGGGCAAACAGAAGCACCGCTCGTCGTTCGTCCCTATGTTTCGCCAATGACAAAATCTGAATTATTAACCTTGATGGTTGGTGGCATGGCAACAATTGCCGGTGGCGTGTTAGCGGCTTATGTAAGTTTATTGGGAGGCACTGATCCTGCACAACAACTATATTATGCAAAGCATCTTCTGTCTGCAAGCATTATGGCAGCGCCGGCAACAATTGTAATCGCTAAAATTCTTGTTCCGGAACGCGAAGTATCCAAAACAATGGGTAAGGTAAAAGTAATGGTGGAACGCACTTCTTCTAATGTGATTGAAGCGGCAGCTACGGGTGCGGGAGATGGTTTAAAACTTGCCCTTAATGTGGGCGCAATGCTTCTTGCTTTTATTGCTCTGATTTATATGTTCAACTGGATTATTACCGGAATCTTTACTGATATGTTAGGACTAAGTATCGCAGGAGAAGCAATTACAATTGAAATACTTCTTGGATATTTACTCAGTCCCCTTGCCTGGATCATTGGTGTACCATGGGCTGATTCCGTAACCGTAGGTTCTTTAATTGGTCAAAAAGTAGTTTTGAATGAGTTTATAGCGTATCTTAATTTATCACATTTAATTCCCACGGGTGTGTTAAGTGAAAAAGCAGTAATCATTTCAACCTATGCTCTTTGTGGATTTGCAAATTTCTCTTCAATAGCTATACAAATTGGCGGAATAGGAGGCATTGCTCCTGATCGTAAAAGTGATTTAGCCAAATTCGGATTAAAGGCCGTATTGGGGGGATCATTAGCAACATTTATGACAGCAACCATTGCCGGAGTTTTAACCTCTTTATAAAGAGTAAAAGATGAAAAGATTTTTAAAATGGATATCAATAATTCTCGGTATCTTTCTCGTTATAGTTTTTATTGCCTATTTCATTATCAGTTCAATTCTTGATACTGAACCGATAGTTAGTGATAATTCTTATCTATACATTTCTTTAGGCGGACAAATTCCTGAGTATATCCCCTACGATGGATTTGAAGAATTTTTTGAATCATCCGGATTAGATATGCATAGTATTCGTAAATCTTTTAGAATGGCTGCAGTAGATGACCGAATAAAAGCCGTTGTTTTACGAATTAGCCCACTTATGATTGGATATGCAAAAGTCCAGGAAATTCAACAATCAATTGAATCTTTCAAGAAATCAGGAAAAAAAGTTTTTGCCTATTTTGACCTTGTCACAACCAAAGAATATTACCTTGCCACTGCTTGTGATTCAATTTTTTCAGCACCGGAAGGAATGTTTTTACTTACGGGTGTTCGCGCCGAACTTACATTTTATAGAGACCTTTTAAAGCATATAGGCATTGAAGCAGATTTTGAGCATGTGGGTAAATACAAAAGTGCTCCCGATGCATACATGCGTCAGTCTATGTCAAAAGAACAAAAAGAAGTTGTTAATAATATTGTTGACTACCGGTATGAAGAAATTGTATCGACCATTTCTGAAAAGCGAAATCTTACTTCAAATAAAATTAAACAGATAATAAATGAAATTTCAGGTTTAACTCCTGGTGAAGCATTAGAATTAAATTTAATTGATGGGCTGAAATATTTCGATGAGGTTGTTGCCCTAATTTCAACAAATGGTAAAATTCGTAAAATTTCCCTTACCGATTATAGCAGACTTTCCCCCTCTTCATTAGATTTAGAGCAAGGACCTAAAATTGCGGTGATATACAGTTCGGGCACTATTACAGGTGGAAATGACAGTGATGATCCTTTTCTTGGTCAAACAATGGGTGCCTCAAGATTGATTCGAAATATTCGCACAGCAGCTGATTTAAGCAGTATTAAAGCTATTGTTTTAAGAATAAATAGTCCAGGCGGATCTGGAATCGCTTCGGATAATATTTTGAATGCTTTAAACTATGCCCGTGAGAAAAAACCGGTTGTTGCATCTATTTCAGACCTTGGTGCTTCCGGAGGTTACTATATTGCTATTGGTGCTGATACTGTTGTTTCTCAATCTGCCAGTTTAATTGGTTCAATTGGAGTCTTTGCGGGAAAATTTAGCCTTGAAAATCTTTATGAAAACTGGGGCATTAACACAGAAACAATTCAGCGGGGGGATAATGCCAATATTTTTTCATTAAGTCAAAAATTCAGTAATTCAGAAAGAAAAATAATTCAAAAGATTATCGGTGATTTTTATACAAATTTTGTGCAAAAGGTATCAGAGAGCAGAGATATGACCTTTGATCAAATCCATGATATTGCCCAGGGTAGAGTATGGACAGGAAACGACGGTCTCAAAATAGGTTTAATTGACACATTGGGTGGATTGTATACTGCAATAGAAATAGCAAAGAATCTGGCAGGTATTAATGAGAATACAGATCCGAAAATTGTTGTCTATCCCAGAAAAAAATCCTTACTCTCTAAATTGATTAAAAACTTAACTTTTATGAAGAATTCCACAGATTATTTGATTATCAATAAAGCCCGGAAATTTATAAAGGAATTTGAATTAAAACCCTTAGCTTTGATGCCATTTGAGATTGATTTAAAGTAAAGAAATACGGTACCAGGACGAATGAAGTAATATGAAAAAATCCGAAATTTTCACGATTTCAAATATTCTGAGCCTATCAAGAATATTCCTGGCGATACCCATATATATTTATATATCAAAATCTGAAACAGAATTACTATTATTAGTTCTCGTGATTGCAATAATCACAGATTTTCTTGATGGTTATTTTGCCAGAAGATTGAACGAGATTACGGAATTAGGAAAAATACTAGATCCTTTTGCTGATAAAGTATGTACGACAACAGGTTTTATAGCTTTATCAATATTTCAAGGATTTCCACTATGGATTACAACTGTCATTATTCTAAGAGATATTTTTATTTTGCTTGGTTCATTCTTTATTTTTAGAAAGGCAAAACTAATTACACCCTCAAATATACCTGGTAAAATTACTGTGTTTTTTATTTCCTTGTTGGCATTAGTTCAAATTTTACATTGGAGTGAGTTGTTTTGGCCAATTACGATATTAGTCTTATTGTCAATAATAGTATCAGCTTATAATTATTCCCTGGTTTTCTTAAAAAATCTAAAGACAAAAAATGATGATTAAATTAAAAGAATCATTAGAGTATATACGATCTAAAACAGACTCCAAGCCAAATCTTGGAATTATTTTAGGATCCGGATTAGGTATATTTGCTGATAAACTTGATGCACCGCAAAAAATTTCATCCTCTGAAATTCCTCATTATCCGAAATCAACCGTTGAAGGCCATGCCGGGAATTTTGTGTTTGGAAATTGGAAGAATATTCCTGTTTTAGCCATCCAGGGTAGAACACATTATTATGAAGGGTATTCAATCGATAAAGTATCTTATGTGGTAAGAATTATGGCTAAAATGGGGATAGAAATATTGATCGTTACCAATGCTTCTGGCGGAGTAAATCCCAAATTTGCACCCGGTGATTTAATGTTAATTACAGATCAGATAAATGGCATGTTCCGAAATCCGTTAATCGGACCATTAAAATATGGTGGGGATAGATTCCCTGATATGTCTGATGCTTATGCCTCAGAATATTTTAAAATCATTGAAAATATTGCGCATAAAAAGCAAATACATCTTCAAAGAGGAACTCTGTACGTTTCTACAGGTCCTACTTATGAAACTGCTGCAGAGGTTAAAATGATCAGGAAATTAGGAGGAGATGCCGCAAGTATGTCCACAGTGCCAGAGGTAATTACTGCTAATCAGGCCGGGATAAAAGTTATAGGTATTTCCTGTATAACAAATTTAGCCACTGGTATTAGTTCTGCACCATTAAGCCATTCAGAAGTAACTGAAACCGCAGATAAAGTAAGAGAAAAGTTTATTCAATTGGTTTCCGGTATTATTGAAAAAATAGGTAAAAAAGACTAATTACATAAATAAATTCATATTTAAGGAAGAATTTAACCTTGTTGTCGGTTATACGGGGTTGTTTATACTTGACAAAATATTTAGATTAAAGGTATATTTTCACTATTGAATGGTAATATGTTGACGAATATCACGCTATATATGTGATTGTTATCATTCCCAATCCACCTTTTGCAAACTATATTGTCAAGAAAAAGGGAGGTATATTATGTTAAGACAACTCAGAATATTATTTTGTTTAATATTAATTATTGTTGTTCCACTCAAAATTTTTTCTCAACCGACTATTTCATTTGAGAATATACAATCATTACAGAATGCCCAAGTTTTGTACTTTTCAAATTTTGATATATTTGATGTGGGTAATCCGACATACCTGTTTGATGTTACTATCGGTAACATCGACACAGCATGGGCTGATT
>DAOWAQ010000145.1 GCA_030634505.1 Calditrichia bacterium | reverse complement strand
TCCCTCCGCATCAGCAATTTCTTTTGCTTTATTGAGTGTTTCAACCGGAGTCGGGGGAAGATTTTTTAACAGGTATTGTGGATGAAATCGTGTAAAATGCACAGGCACATCATCGCCGAGATATTGTTTTATCCATTTACACAGATCTTTAAATTCCTGATCGCTATCATTTAATGTCGGTACCACAAGATAAACAATCTCCGTCCATACATTCATTTTTTTCATTGTAATCAGGCTATCCAAAACAGGTTTTAATTCGCCATCAACTATCTCACGATAGTATTTTTCGCTAAATGCTTTCAAATCTACTTTGATTGCATCAACGTTTTTGCATAATTCAATTAATGGTTTTTGTTGAATGTATCCTGCTGTCACAACTACACTTTTTATATTATTTTTATGTCCGGCTTCTGCGGTGTCCATCATATATTCATAAAATATTGTCGGTTCACCGTATGTGTACGCAATTGATAAACAATCATAATTCTGTGCTAATTGTGCGGTTTTTTCGGGAGGCATGTATATGCTTCGAATTTGTTCCGGTCGTGATTGGGATATTTGCCAGTTTTGACAAAATTTACAATTAACATTACAACCTGCAGTTGCGATAGAAAATGCAAGGGTCCCTGGGTGGAAATGAAATAACGGTTTTTTTTCAACAGGGTCGGCATGAAATGTACAGGGTCTGGAATAAACTAAGGAATAATATGTGCCTTCGCGGTTTTCCCTTACACCGCAATATCCGCGCTCGCGATCATCAATCACACATTCTTTTGGACAGAGATTACATTTAATTTTTTTATGGGGCAGTTTTTCATAATATCGTGCTTCAATGATAAATTTCTTTTCTTCTTCCGGAAAAGAATTATCAGAAAATAAAATTGAAGGAAAAGCGAAAGTACATCCGGCAATGCAGCTTAGTTTGATAAATTTTCTTCTATCTATAGAATTATATTCTATAGGATTTGAAGGAATTGAATCGATTATATTTAAATTATTTGAATTTGACTTCATATTAAAACTAAACTTTTATTACTTTAATTTTGTTGGGATCGTTAGTTCCCAAATTATGATTTGAATCCGCTGCAGTGGAAATATAAATTGGTTCACGTCCCGCCTCTTTTAGTGATTTCAATCCTCGCTTTTTTCTTTCTTTTTCGATGATTTGCCAACCGGTATAATCCAGCGCAACCGGATCTGTTCCAATTAATAATCCACCATAATTCCAGCGCCAGTGAGGCATAAATGAAGGCCCGCCTTCATACTGTGCGGTAATAGCATCACAAATCGTTAGACGAACTTTATTTTTAATAGAAGGATAAGAATAAACATCCGGGATATAGGGATTGCCAACATTTAAATGGAATTTGTTAGGATTGTGAATGGCGCCAAACATATTCTTCATTGCGATCGTGACTCCGGCAATTCCGTGGTCGCGTAAAACAGGCAAATTTATAATACCATCACAAACCCTGGTGAGTGTTTGGCAAACCAAACTTGCGGATGAACCAAATATTTCAAAAGTATTTTCAAATCCGAGAACTTCATTTCCTATACATTTAATAGCGTTGTTATTGTATTTGATTTGAAACTTACCGTCTTCTAAATCCGAGTTCTGACGATCCCAAATAACAATGTCATTTTCTTTAATACCAACTTGTAACAATTTTTCGCAAATGATATCAACCAATTCAACATTCGTAGATCCCAAACCTGACAAACAGTTAACTTTCAGACCAATAACTTCACCGGGCTTTACCACTTTTTTCCAGGCATCAGGAACATTATCAACATCAAAAAATGCTTGCATACCGTTGTCTAAAAGAGATTCAAGCCGGTCTGGCTGAAGTGAATTTATATGGGTAAAAATTTTGGGATCAGATGAAATTATAATTTTTGATTTATTAACCGGTTGACTAAATAATTTTGCATATGCAGTAGTAGATTGCGTTGCGAAAAATGCAGTACCCAGAAAACTCTTTTTTAAAAAATGCCTTCTCTTCATAATTCGAACTTCTTTCTGATGTGAATATAATGATTTTAGAACAACAGAAAAAGAATTTTTTTATTTGCCAGATATTATTTGAATTGCCTACATTGTAGATATATTTGGATAATAGATAATTAGGATAATTCGAAGTGAATTTTAAAAATATGAATGCTGTGTCCATATTCTTTTTACTGTTTTGTTTAATTGCTCCCTGGTCAATAGCTGGAATGCAAATCTCGCTTTTGTTGATAGTAGTTTTTTCGATTTTCGAAGCAATCAAGAATAAGCGATCACCAATTACCTGGCATCTGTTTTATATTTTCCCTGCTATATATGTTGTATCTTTAATTCTTTCATCAATACTTAGTGCCGATATATTTATTTCAGCAAAAGCAGCATTCAATAATGACTGGTATTTATTGATTCTGCCATTTATAGCTTCATTGAACATTAATGAAAAAATTAGAAAACAGGCATTCATGTTGCTTATGTTTTCAGCAATGCTGGCAGGAATTTATGGTATTTTTCAATTTTTTAATGGTGTGGAATATCTTCGGGATAAATCGTTAAGCCCCTATGGAAATTTTTATCGATCAATAGGAGGATATTCCTTCTTTTTGACTTTTGCCGGAAACCAATTGTTAGTATTTGCGATAGTATTTGCATTTTTCTTATCAGATAAAAATAGCAAAAAAACAAGAATATTTCTGATTGTCTCCGGAATAATTATTATTTTAAGTATTATGACTACATTTGGACGAAGTGCCTGGCTTGGTGTAGGATTAATTATATTACTCGGTACATTTATTGTTAATAAAAAATATTTTCTCTACAGCATTATTCTGCTGTCAACAGGAATACTAATTTTATTCTTTATTTCACCAGAGTTTAAAGATCGATTTATCAGCATGTTTTATGTATCCAATACAAATCAGTATCGTTTAACAATTTGGGGGACAGCCTGGAATATGTTCATACATCATCCATTCTTTGGAACTGGGCATGGTTTTTTTCAGGAATATTTTCAGATATTTAAAGTACCGGGATTATACGACAGGTCTGGTCATGCGCACAATGATTTTTTGAATGTTGCGGCTACCACTGGAATATTTGGATTGATATCCTGGTTAAGTATGTGGATAAGCTGGTTCTACTTTGCATTTAAAACTTACTGTAAAAAGGCAATACAAATAACAGATAAGAATCTGATCTTTGCTGGAATTTTAGGATTATCCGCCATCCTATTTGCATCACTATTTCAATGTTATTATACTGATTTGGAAAATAATCTACTTTGGTGGTTTATTTTATCTGCTGGAGTTTCAATTTTTGTTAAGGAGAATCATTATAAACCCTAATGAAAATTCATGCTTAATATGCATTCTCACCTTTAAAAATTGTAATAAAGGTCATAATGATAATTTTTATGTCAAACCAGAGTGACCAGTTTTCAATATAATATAGATCAAACTTTGTACGCTGCTCAATGGGAGATTGACCTCTGAGCCCATTTACCTGCGCCCATCCTGTCATGCCGCTTCGTAATCTATGCCTTTCGAGGTATTTGGGAATATTATCTTTAAATTGATTTATAAAATGTAGTCTTTCCGGTCTGGGACCAACCAGGCTCATGTCACCAATAAGTATATTCCACAATTGAGGAAGTTCATCCAAACTGGTACGTCGTAAGAATTTTCCTATGGATGTAGTTCTGGGATCATTTTCTTTTGCCCAAACTGGACCAGATTCTGACTCAGCATCCGTTCTCATAGACCGGAATTTAATCATCGAAAATTCTTTTCCATCCAAACTGACTCTTTTTTGTTTATAAAAAATGGGACCTTTGGAATTCATTTTAATTATTGAAGACAAAATGAAAAATAATGGGGAAAGTACAATAATGCTAAATATTGAGATAATGAAATCAAAAGTTCTTTTTAATAATCCCTGCCAGCCTGAAATTGTAAAAGCTTTAAATTGAAATAAAGGAGTGCCATTAATTTCCATAACGGTAAAATGGGATGTAATAATATCAAGAAAATCAGGAGCATAAAATAATTCAATATTTTTGCCTTCCGTCAATTTAATTATATCTAAAATATAAGAATGATTGTGATGATCAAAAGCAAGTATTAATCCATCAAAATCATTTTGATCAAGTGCTGTATGTGATTCCTCCACAGAGCCAAAATAAGGCGCCGTGATTGAATCAATATTTTCGTTACAATAATAGCCTTTTATATCAAATTTATAATTTTCACTTACTTTGAGTTTTTCATAAATAGGAGGAATGTTTTGTGGTGTACCTAAAATGTAAACACGTAAAACATTAAATCCTTTTTTTAAGAAATATTTTTTAAATTTGTGGAAAATATATCGTTCGATTAGCAGAATAATATTGGTGTTAAAGAAAATTAATATGAATACTAATCTGGAGTAGGAAAAATCGCGATAAAGAAAAGCCACACTCATGGAAAGTAATATTGCTGTTAAGCATGTTTTTAAGACAACAGGAATATCTTCTGAAAATGTTGTAAAAAATCTACTCCTGTATGAATTAGCGATGCTAAATAAAAAGATAAATATAAGAATAATCAAAAATGAAAAATATAAATAAGTGGTAAACGGCGGTATGATACCTTTGGGAACCGGAATAAAATCTGTGAAAGGTGAATGAAATCTAATCACATAGGATAATATTATAGCTGCCTCTATACTAATAATATCCACAACAATTTTTAAAAACGGGACTAGTAAATTTTTTTTATATATACCTTTATGCATAATCTATCTCAATATAATTATTATTCTTTGTCAAAGTAAACAGAGTCCCAATAATAAGGCTGAGAACTCAATATTTTATTAATCCAAGGTGGAAGTCCATAAAATAAATATCCTATCCGGTAACCCAGCCATTTTATAAAAAATGAAAATAAAGCCCAGGGAATTAAGAATAAATTGGATTTAAATAATCTCTTAATCAATTCAAATAGTAATTCCATTCCTCTGGATTCCGCATGACCGACAATAGAATTTACCCATTTATTTTCTGCTTTAATATAACCCGTATCAAAATATCTTTTGAATTCCTGGGTAATGGAATAGAAATGGGAATGTTCAACCTGTGCTTCAGCAACGTAAGCGATTTTATGACCTGCTTTCAATAATTTGGCAACAGCAAAATAATCTTCGGCTATTATAACAGAATCGAAGCCGCCAATTTCATCTAAGGCGCCGTTAAGATAGGCGGAACAGCTGTTGGAGCAAAAAAATGTGTAAACTCCATATTTTTTTATATCATCAATACTTCTGATATTGCTTGTTTCCGTGTAATTAAATTCACGTGGAAGTGCTTCAAAAATGTTTGCATTTTTTCTGGGAAGTTGACGCGCATAAGCTATTGAACATTTTTTATTAATTATTGGATTTGTTAGTTTTTCAATTAATGAATCATCTATGGCAAAAGCATCCTGAGTCATCATTACAACAATATCAGTTCCCAATAATTTTCTACCTAATTCTCTTGTAGCGCCGTGATTAAATTCTTTTTTC
>DAOWAQ010000137.1 GCA_030634505.1 Calditrichia bacterium | reverse complement strand
GGAAGTGGCCAAATATTTAGAATCGCATGAAAAGGTTTCCTGGGTTCGTTATCCCGGTTTGGAAGAAGATCCAACCTATTCGGTTGCCAGCAAATACTTAAAAAAGGGATTTGGCGGAATGGTTGTGTTCGGTTTAAAAGATGGAAAAGATGCCGGCGAAAAATTCATCAATAACCTGCAGTTAATTTCACATTTGGCAAATGTAGGTGACGCCAAAAGCCTGGCAATTCATCCGGCAAGTACCACGCATTCTCAGTTAAGCGAGGAAGACCAAAAGGAAAGTGGTCTGCAACCTGAATTGGTGAGAATGTCCATCGGAATAGAAAATGTTAATGACATAATCTCGGACATTGAAAATGCATTATAAATAAATGTGAAACTATGGCTATGTTGAGGAGCGAAGAGAGAAGAACGAAAAGCGAAAAAAAGTCTCCTCTTGTTGAAAATCCCGTTTTTCGAGGGGGGAGGGATTCCACATAGTGGTCGCAATGCGAAGGGGTGGGTTAATCCCTTTGGCGATAGCAGTTAAAAGAATCAAAGCATTGATTATAATGAGAATCATTTAATAATTATGAACAAAGAAACTAAAAATAATTCAAACTCAGTTGGTTTAGTCGAAAGGCAGTATTTTTCATTTGCTGAATCACCAAATGAAATGGTGTTGGAAAACGGTGAAAGGCTAGGCCCCATTACCATCGCATATGAGACTTATGGCAAACTTAACACCAATGCTGACAATGCGATTCTAATCACCCATGCGCTTTCTGGAGACGCCCACGTAGCAGGTTATCATTCGGAAAATGATGATAAACCGGGATGGTGGGATTTCATGGTCGGTTCAGGAAAACCCTTTGATACCGATAAATATTTCATTATTTGCTCAAATGTCCTTGGCGGATGTATGGGTACAACCGGGCCGGGTTCTATTAATCCAAAATCAGGAGAACCCTATAATCTGAATTTTCCGGTAGTCACTATTGGGGATATGGTTAAAGCACAAAAACAACTTATTGATCATCTCGGAGTAAAACGATTGATGTCAGCAATCGGTGGATCAATGGGAGGTATGCAAGCCTTGGAATGGGCAATTGAATACCCTGAAATGGTTGCTTCGGTTATCCCTATTGCCACCACCAGTCGGCTTGGAGCACAGGGCATCGCATTTAATGAGGTCGGACGACAGGCTATCTTTGCCGATGCAAACTGGAAAAAAGGTAATTATTTAAACCATGATTGTAATCCGGCACATGGTTTGGTAGTGGCGCGTATGCTTGCCCACATAACGTATCTGAGCGAGGAATCGATGCACAAAAAATTTGGCAGGCGGCTTCGTGACAGGGAACGCTATGGATATGATTTCTCATCTGATTTTGAGGTTGAAAGCTATCTTCGTTACCAGGGCGAATCATTTATCCAAAGATTTGACGCCAATACTTATCTGTACATCACCAAAGCCATCGACTATTTTGATTTAAATCGTGATTACGGCTCTCTGGAAAACGCATTCAAAAACGTCAATTGCAAATTCCTGGTAATCTCATTCACTTCAGATTGGTTATTTACAACCGCGCAGTCAAAGGAAATTGTAAAAGCGTTAAAAATAAATCGAAAGCATGTTAGTTTTTGTGAAATACCTTCAAAATATGGACATGATTCATTTTTACTTCGCAATGAAGATATGGAGCAAATGCTAGAAAGTTTTTTATCCCATGTTTATGATAAACCGAAAAAATTATGAGTTCAATAAAATCAGAACATATTCGCCCAGACCTGGAATTGATCGCGGGCCTGGTAAAAGATAAAAGTACAGTACTCGATCTCGGCTGTGGCGAAGGCGAACTTTTACACAAACTAATACAGGAAAAGGATGTGCAGGGTCATGGCGTGGAGTTTTCCGACAAATATATTTATTCCTGTGTAAACAAGGACGTTCCGGTAATTCATGCTGACCTCAATGAAGGACTGGATGATTATCCGGATAATTCTTTTGATTATGTGATTCTAAGCCGCACACTTCAGGTTGTAAAAAGACCGGATATTGTCCTGAAAGAAATGTTGCGAGTGGGTGAAAAGTGTATCATTAGTCTGCCTAATTTTGGATTTTGGAAAATCCGATCACAATTATTGTTAAAAGGGAAAATGCCAGTAACAAAGACTTTACCATACCATTGGTATGATACTCCCAATATCCACCTTTCTACAATCAAGGACTTCAAACAGTTCTGTCAAAATAAAAATATTAAAATCATAAATCAGATTTATATCAATAATGATAGAAGCAATAAATGGTTGGCAAATTTGCTTCCAAACTGTTTTGCAAATTTAGCAATATTTACTATTCAAAACGGAACTTAAAAAATATGAATGATTTCATATCACCAAAGAAAAAAATACCGGTTGGAATACTTGGCGCTACCGGAAGTGTGGGACAAAAATTTATTGAATTGTTAACAGATCATCCTTGGTTTGAAATAACTGCGCTTGCTGCTTCGGAGCGTTCAAGCAACCGGCTCTATAAAGATGCCGCGAACTGGTTTTCACCCACAGTTTTGCCAGATTATATTGCCAAAATGTCGGTTCAAAAATGTAAACCAAATCTCGACTGCGAAATAGTTTTTTCCGGACTGGACTCAAATGTCGCCGGAGATATTGAAACACAATTTGCGCAAGCCGGGTATATTGTAGTTTCCAATGCTAAAAATCACCGAATGGATGAGGATGTTCCACTACTGGTTCCTGAAATCAATAGTGATCATCTTCAGATTATTAAAAAACAAGATTTTGGTAATGGCAAAATTGTTACAAATCCGAATTGTTCAACCATTGGACTTGTTTTAGCATTAAAGCCGTTGGTTGATAATTTCGGAATTGAAGCAGTCAATGTGGTTACGTTACAGGCATTATCCGGCGCCGGGTATCCCGGTGTTGCCAGTTTGGATATCTTAGATAATGTGCAGCCATTTATAAATGGTGAAGAAGAAAAAATTGAATCAGAACCATTAAAAATATTTGGAAAATATGAAGAAGAATCTATCAAAAATATTGATTTCAAAATTAGTGCTCAATGTAATCGCGTCGCGGTAACTGATGGGCATCTTGAATGTGTCTCAGTTTCTTTAAAAGATAAAGTATCGGAAAGTGAAATTATAAAAGCATGGAAGGAGTTTTCGGCTGAGCCGCAAAAATTAGATTTGCCATCAGCCCCAGATAATCCGATTTATTATTTTAAGGAAAGCAATTACCCGCAACCGAAACTACATAAAAATCTTGATAAAGGGATGGCGGTTTCTATTGGAGGATTGAGAAAGTGTAATATCTTTGATTATAAATTCAATATTCTCTCTCACAATACGATTCGGGGAGCTGCAGGAGGCGCTATATTGAATGCAGAGTTGATGCTAGCCAAAGGGTATTTGAATAAGTAATGCAAGATTTATCTTGCCAGAGTTAAAGGTAATCGGTTACAAAGGGTTATGAGTAAATGTGTAAAGTGTAGATCCGTTATTTCTCACTCACCCATTTACGCATAAACTCATTAACGAATGTTCCCATAACAAGCAACTAATACTGATATTGAGAAACGATTTAAAAGAAAGGTAGAAAAAAGATGACATACAAATGTATTACAGCAGAAGATTATCAATCGGTTTTGGATTTTTACGAAACCGAAAGCGCCATCAGAACAATCAAAGAATTTTTTCAGATAAATTTATCAAAGGAATTGAATCTGCGACGGGTGACAGCGCCATTATTTGTAAAATCAGGGACAGGCATAAATGACGATTTGAATGGAATAGAAAAGCCGGTTACATTTAATATTAAAGGTGATAACAATGCTCAGGTAGAAATTGTACAATCTTTGGCAAAGTGGAAAAGGATGGCTCTGGCTGATTATCATTTTAATCATGGTGAAGGACTATACACGGATATGAACGCCCTTCGCCCTGACGAGATATTGGATAATTTACATTCCGTTTATGTCGATCAATGGGATTGGGAAAGAATTGTTTCAAAAGAGGAACGAAATGAAGATTTTTTAAAATCGATTGTAAAAAAAATCTATCGTGTTTTAAAGAAAACAGAACTACATTTACATGACCAGTATCCGGAAATTGAACCTATTTTACCAGATGAAATTACTTTTATTCATACGGAAGAACTGGAAGAAAAATATCCTGACCTGTCTCCCAAAGAGCGAGAATTCGAAATTTGTAAAAAGCATAATGCTGTTTTTATATTAGGAATAGGCAGCAAATTAAAAAATGGTGAACCACATGACGGTCGCGCCCCGGATTATGATGATTGGACCACACAAAATGGCAATGGAATGAAAGGTTTAAATGGCGATATCGTTGTTTGGAATCCGGTATTAAACATTGCATTTGAATTGTCGTCAATGGGAATACGTGTAGATAAAGAAGCTTTAGAGCGGCAGTTGGAAATAGCTAATGCAATTGAAAGAAAGTCATTATATTTTCATAGTCGCTTGCTAAATGATGAATTACCCCTTTCTATTGGCGGTGGCATTGGGCAGTCCCGGTTGTGTATGTTTTTTCTAAAGAAAGCTCATGTTGGAGAAGTCCAGGCTTCCATTTGGCCGGAGGAGATGAAAAAACAATGCAAACAAAACAATGTTTTTCTGCTTTAGAAAATATGACAATTTTGAATACTACCAATGTAATTCATTCTGATTTTCGGAGATTAGTTCATACATAGTAGAGCTAATACCCCAATCCCATCCCTTCCCTTATGTATAAGGGAAGGGTGACCTTTAGGTCGGGATGGGTAAGGAAATGTGCAGGAAATGATTGTAATTCATAATAAAACAACAAAGGAAACACAATTTACAATGAAAAGCCAAATTAAAGTTTTTGCACCTGCGACAGTAGCCAATGTCGCTTGCGGTTTTGATATTTTGGGATTTGCTGTAGATTATCCGGGTGACGAAGTAATTTTAAAACCGATGAAAAAGCCAGGAGTATCTATTGTAAAAATTACCGGAGACAAGGGTAAATTGTCGATGATTCCAGAAAAGAATACCGCGTCTGTAAGTGTTGTGTCTTTTCTGAAACATATAAATTCCAACCAGGGCATTGAAATTGAATTGATTAAAAAAATGCCGTTAGGCAGCGGACTTGGTTCGAGCGCTGCCAGCGCCGTGGCAAGTGTTGTTGCAGCAAACGAACTTTTAGATAATCCTTTAAAGAAAGATGACCTTTTACCTTTTGCACTTGAAGGGGAAAGAATCGCTTGCGGAGCTGCACATGCAGATAATGCAGCGCCTTCATTGTTTGGTGGTTTTATACTCATCAGGAGTTACAATCCGCTTGATATAATTCAAATCCCAAGCCCGAAAAATCTTTTTTGTACAATCATTCATCCCCAAATTGATATTCGAACTGAGGATGCCAGAAAAATTTTAAAAAAGCAAATACTTTTCAAAGATGCTATCATTCAATGGGGAAATATTGCCGGGTTAATAACCGGACTTATAAAAGAGGATTTTGACTTAATTCAAAGATCAATGGAAGACGTAATAGCAGAGCCTGTCCGATCGATTCTAATTCCCGGATTTTATGATGTAAAAACCGCTGCTCTTGATACCGGTGCATTGGGATGCAGTATT
>DAOWAQ010000407.1 GCA_030634505.1 Calditrichia bacterium | reverse complement strand
TTGACTGAATTGATATCTGAAAATTATGTTAATGAAGAGCGTTTCGCCAGAACTTTTGCGAGTGGTAAGTTTAGATTGAAGCATTGGGGGAGAAGAAAAATAATTTATGAATTGAAGCATAAAAATATCTCACCATATTGCATTGATAAGGCATTAAAGGAAATATCGGATGAGGAATATGAAAAAGTAGCGATGCAGCTCGTTGATAAAAAATTAAGTAATATGTCGGGTGAGGAATTTATTGTAAAAAATAAAATTGCCAGATATATGAGCAATAAAGGTTTTGAGACTGAATTGGTCTGGTCAATTTTGAATAATAATTTAAAATTCAGGCACTAACTCTATTGAAGGCAAGGATGTACTAAAGATCACATTTTTTCCAGTGAGTTGTTCTAAAAGCGGCTTTAGCATAATCACCACATTTTCATTCGTCGATTGATATATTCCCGATTCTATTGCTGCTTCTCTCAGTCTGGCTTCAGCTTTCTGATAAGCCATTTGTAAAATTTCATTTTTTTCAACCTCATCAGAGAACAATCGACTCCACCAGCTTTCCTTGCTGAATGAATATATCTTTGTATTTTCCAGATCAAGTTTGTGATAGCACAATTCTGGTGATGGAAGCTGTATAACCACAGAATCTTTTTTTAAATCAATATCTGAAGCTTCAAGTTTAGCCAAGTCGATGCAACCTACCGCTTCACCAGAGGCAATTAGAATTACACTCAGGTCAGGATTATAATTGTGGGTATTTAATATGGAATTTCCTATAATTTTTCCATCACTAAGCCGCTTGTATTCAAATACCTCTTTAAAGTTATATTTAACCAATTCCAGCTTGCCGAGATTTTCGACCTCTTTAAGAATGACAGATGTATCAATGATGTGTTGATATTCTTTCTCTTTTTTACCAAATGGCCAGTGATTCGTAAGATAAAGTGCAAACACAATTACGATAAGCAAAAGCCAGGGAAGAACCTTCAGAATCAGTTTTGGCGAAATCATATTTCTAAACTAATGAAAGAATATATCAATTTACGATTAAACCAATAGCCTTTCCATATTCTCGTAATAGATTTTCAACTACTTTTTTAACGGGCAATATCTCCTTTACATATTCAATTGATGGACCTGCACACCACACACTTTGGTAGGTTGAGCTAAATGCAGCTTTTTTCAAAGATTTCATGCCTTTATAGAATGTCAACATTTTAGCTAATTTTTTAAATCTCCGGTGCTTATTCAGGAATGCCTCAATCATACTTTGTCGGGTTCCGGTTTTTTGCACATATGGCGTATTGATAATCGTACAAGGAGACCCACTTAATTTGGTTGTCATGACTATATCTTTAGCGGAATAATGAATGCATGCCTCCTTGTAATCTTGAGAAACCGGGGATTCTTCCGTTGCAATGAATGGACTTCCCATGGATATGCCACATGCCCCTTCATCTAACTTTTCCAACAACTGTTTGCCATTTCCTACGCCACCTGCTGAAATGATCGGCAAATCAGATACGGATTGCAGCCTATTTATAAGTTCCTTACTACTCAATTTCCCGGCATGACCTCCGGCTTCATTATTCACTGCAATAAGTCCATCTGGTTTTAGATCTGAAACTTTTTTGCCATATACTTCATCGACTACATCACAAAATACAAGTATTCCATTTTTATGACATTTTTGTATAATTTGAGATGGATTGCCTAATGAGGTAATCAAATAATCTACTTTGTAATCCAGACACGATCTTAACTGCTCTTTAAGTTTAATATTTGATTTATTCGCAATGAGATTTATACCAAACGGTCCATTGGATTTTTCCTTTAATTCTTCCAGGGCTTTTCTGAATTCCCTGTCTGTTCTATAATTCAGTGCGGGAATTGCGCCGGTGATACCTGCCTTAGTTGCTTCAATAATCATATGAACATTTGAAACCAAAAACATCGGGGCCAGGATAATTGGGTATCGAATGCCAAGTAATTTGGTGAGAGTAGTTTTTATTTCAGGAATAGTTGACAAAGCGTTACCTTGTTTTTTGTTTTTTATGCTTTACCGGTTGCCACGGTTGAGAAGGAGGCTTGGAGCAAGAAATAAGAAAGGATGCTAATAGAATAAATATGATAAATTTTTTCATTGAATGGTCATGTTAATAGATCCAGCTAATTTTTAAAATGATTAAACATTCAAATTACTAACTACAATTTTAATAAAATAGTTCATTTATCTCTTAAACGATGGAATTAAAAATCACATTTTTTAAAAATAAAATTTTAGGTTTAATTTATAACAGGATACTATTGTTTTGGTTCTATATGATTTAGTGTGGGTAGACTAATAAAGATTAATTTATTTTTAAGTAAAAATTTGCCATTTGCGTTGCGGCCTCATCAAAATCCCGTTAAGAAAATTGACTTGAAAAGCGTTAAGAAAGAATTGATGTTTGAGCGCAGGGAAGGAAAGTGCGGTTGGGCGAGTTTCAATTCTTTTAGCTTTTAAAGTCAATTTTTAGGAATTTTTATGCAGTCTTGATTTTTTTGTTTACTTTTTTCATCAAGGAAAAAAGTAAAAGCCCGTCCGGCTTGAGGACAAAGATGATTTATTTAGTAAAGTCAATAAATAGAATATTTCAAATTTTAAAGTCTTGAACAAATTATTATTGCCCTTTATAATTCACATAGAAGCAAAATATATAAAAAG
>DAOWAQ010000094.1 GCA_030634505.1 Calditrichia bacterium | reverse complement strand
TCGAGTATTATTTGGAACATTCAATTGATAATAGCTTTGTAAATATATCAATTAAAAACTGGTAGTTATGAAACTAGAAAATATAAAATACATTGGCATTGAAGGTGTCATCGGGGCCGGAAAAACAAGCCTGGCGGAAAAATTATCCGAAACTTTGGGTGCAAAGACCATTTATGAAGAATTTGAAAAAAATCCTTTCTTAGAAGAGTTTTACCAGGATCCTGAAAGATATGCCTTCCAGGCACAAATTTTCTTTTTATTAAGCCGATATCGTCAACAACAACAATTACAGCAAATTGATCTGTTTCAGGAATGCATTGTAAGTGATTATTTATTCGCCAAGGATAGAATTTTTGCAACTTTAAATCTGTCAGAAAAAGAAATGAAATTATATGATGGCATTGCGAAACTGATGGAACGAGATATAGTTTTACCGGAACTAATCATTTACTTACAGGCTTCTACTAACCATTTAATGCATAATATCTCTTCCAGAGGAAGAAAAATAGAAAAATTTATAACCAAAGAATATATTCAAGCATTAAATGAATTGTACAATAATTTCTTTTTTCATTATACCAATACATCCTTATTAGTTATTAATACAGATGAAATAGATTTTGTAAATAATAAGAATGATTACCAGGATATTTTAGTTGAAATTAATCATCATACTTCCGGAACGCGTTATTATGTTCCTCAAAAGGCATAAATCAGAATGCTAAGATTACTTTTATTTTTAATAGTAGGTTACTTTGTTTTCAAAATTTTCAGATCGCTCTTAATGCCGAAACGTGATAATACAAAAGTAAAAAGTGGAAAATCTGACTCAAATAAAAAAAGAAAAATTGATGATAAAAAAATTGAAGATGCAGATTTTGAAGAGATCGAATAAAATTGTTATAAAAAAAGCGAATATAAAATCCGCTTTTTAGTTTTTGATTGGTTTTACACCTCTTTTAACAAATCTTTAACCCTGTCAGTTCTTTCCCAGGAGAATTCTTTCTCCTCTCTTCCAAAGTGACCATAGGCAGCTGTTTTTCTGTAAATCGGTTTTAATAACTGTAATGCTTCAATGATACCTGCAGGAGTAAAGTCAAAAACTTTCCGTAATATTTCTACAAGTTGTTCATCTTTGATTTTCCCTGTACCAAAGGTTTCTACCATTAAGGAAACTGGTTTAGCGACGCCAATAGCATAAGCGACCTGAATACCACATTTATCTGCTAAATCCGCACCAACTATATTCTTTGCCACATATCTTGCAAAGTAAGATGCTGATCTATCAACTTTTGTAGGATCTTTTCCTGAAAAGGCTCCACCACCATGAGAATATGCACCACCGTATGTATCAACTATTATTTTTCTTCCTGTTAAGCCGGTATCACCCTGTGGTCCACCAATTACAAATCTACCTGTAGGATTAACATAAAATTCTTCTTTATTCAGGAAATTAGATGGAATAACTGCCTTAATGACCTTTTCAATTATATCTTTACGAATTGTTTCGTTGTCTGCTTCGGGATGATGTTGAGTAGAAACTACTACATTCTCAACTGAAATCGGTTTTCCATCTTTATATCTTACAGATACCTGTGATTTACCGTCCGGTCGAAGGTAAGGAATTTCTTTTGATTTTCTTAAGTCAGATAATTTTTTTGTTATTTTATGAGCTAAGCTTATTGGCATTGGCATAAGTTCCGGAGTTTCCTTTGTTGCATATCCAAACATCATTCCTTGATCACCCGCACCTGCTCTGTCTACTCCCATCGCAATATCACCGGATTGCTGATCAATTGAAGTTAAAACTGCACATGTCTCATAGTCAAAACCATACTTTGCGTCGATATAGCCAATATCTTTTATCACTTGTCTGGCAATTTGGGGAATATCTACATAGCATTTGGTTGTAATTTCTCCGCCAATTAGTGTTAATCCAGTAGTTACGAATGTTTCACATGCTACTCGACCATATGGGTCTTCTTTAATAATATCATCAAGAATTGCATCTGAAATCTGATCGGCAATTTTATCCGGATGACCTTCCGTGACAGATTCCGAGCTAAAGATATAATCAGTCATTTAACTTTCCTTTTATTTTGATAAAACAGATTTAAAATTTAATTTATTTAATCCAACACTTAATCTAATTTATTCAATTCTGATTTTAAATAATCAATATTTAAGATTGATTCTGGATTTTTCTTATAAAAAATAGCCAAATAATAACTAATCCAGTCACCTAACAAAACTAACGAAATTGCTTTTTCCAGCCGGGTTTTGCCTTCTGCATATATTTCAGCAATATCAACACCTTTCGCCTTGATTATATTTTTTGTTAATTCAATCCTGGTGGCAATCCTTGGCGGCATGTCTTCACATTGCAAAAAAATCACAATAAATTGATTTAAGGCATCATGTTCCATTTCCCATCCAACAATTTCATTATGATTCATTTCCGGAATAGTATTATAAAATGCCATAGATTTTGAATTTTCCTGAAATTGTGTTTTCCATCTCATTGCAACTGAACCAAAATATGGTGTTGTGGCATATATAATCGGAATTTTATTCTGTATCTGTTTCGCAAGTTCTTTTGATAATATTCTGTCTGCGGAGGATTTATCGAAATTCCACTGGACGATTTTTTTACTTAATCTAATTATACTTTTAATTTCATTGACAGTTACTTTGCAAATCTTAAGATGATTTAACAATAATAAAATTGAGAAAAACAAATATCCAAATGCTTGTCTCGGAGGCAATTTACCCGGGATATTTAATTCAGTCCATTTGTTTACTTTAGCGAGATTTTTTAATTCACCACCAGATGTTATAACAACAATTTGCGCATTTTTATCATTTGCTTTGTTAACTGCACTTAAAGTTTCCTCAGTATTACCGGAATAACTACAAGCAATAACCAGAGTTTTTTCATTGCAATATTGAGGGATTTGATATCCCCTGATTACATATAAAGGTAGATTCAACTTATCAAATAATGCTTCTTTAAATATATCACCGGCAATAGCTGATCCGCCCATTCCAAGACAAATAATATTTTCTATTCTTGATTTATCAAGTTTAATTTTTTTTTGATTGAAACTTTCCAATACCTTGATTATCTGGTTAGGAAATTGTTTTAAGTAATTTACGAAATTGTTTTTATCAAAAGAGTACATTTTGGGGAGTGCTCCTCTTAAACTAAATATTCATAGTTTGGAATTTTATCTTCAAAAAATCTATCTGCTTTTTCAATTACCTTAAAAGCATCATCACAATAAAGTATAGAATCCACAAGTTTTTTACAATCCGTAAGAGACACAGAACGAATTACTTTTTTAATTTCTGGAATTAATATTGGACTAACACTTAAAATTCTGACGCCTAAACCAAGCAATATAGCAACTGCCCTTGGATTACCGGCAAGTTCTCCACAAACACTAATTTCTTTTTGATTTTGATCACTTATTTCAACCACATTTTTAATAAGTTTCAATACCGCTGGATGCATATCATTAAACAATTTTGCTATTTTAATATTTGTTCTATCTACCGCAAGTGTATATTGTGTTAAATCATTTGTCCCAATACTTAAAAAATCAACCTCACCCATATAAATATCTGCCATCATTGCAGCAGCAGGAGTTTCAATCATAATTCCAAGTTCGGTTTTTGGATTAAATTGAATTTTTTCTTTTTCAAGCTGATTTTTTACCTCTTCAATTATTTCTTTAGCTTGTCGCAATTCTCTAATGCATGAAATCATAGGAAGTAATATCTTTATATTTCCATTTATATTTGAACGAAATATTGCTCTTAATTGATTTATAAATATTTCTGGTTCATCCAGATAAACCCGGATACCACGCCATCCCAAAAATGGATTGTTTTCCTGGGGCTGGTTTATATCTTTAATAAGTTTATCTCCGCCGGCATCAACAGTTCGCAAAATTATTGGTATATCCTTTAATTTTTCAGCAAATTTCTTGTATAAAACAAATTGTTCTTCCTCAGTGGGGATTGAATCGCGTTCAAAAAACAATCCTTCTGTTCTAAATAATCCTATTCCTTCTCCACCATTTAATTTTACTTCATCAAGTTCATCAACAAATTCAACATTCGCATAAATTTTTACTTCTTCATTATCCAGTGTCATGCAAGGAAGATTAGTTTCTTTGACCAGTTTAGCGCGATGGTCTTCAAATTTTGATTTTCTAACGATACACTCATCAATAGTTTTTTGAGATGGATTGACAAATATTTTGCCTATATAACCATCAATTATGACATAATCACCCGACATAATAATTTTTGAAAGATTATCACTATTTACAACAGATGGAATATGTAAAGATTTGGCCATAATTGATGCATGAGAAGTTTTACCGCCTGTATCTGTAACAAATCCTAATATTAAATTTCTATTAAAATTAACTGTGTCTGAAGGTGTTAGAAGTTCAGAAAAAATAATCGATGGCACAGATAACTGATAGTCAGTTCCAATCCCGAAAATTTCATGAAGTAATTTTTGTTTTAAATCTGCAATATCAAGAGCACGATCCCTGAAGTATTCATTATCTAAATTTAGAAAATACTCTTTTTTCATTTTAAAAATATTATTAATTGCAATTGCAGCGCTTTTTTTCCCTTTCTTTATTTCATTTTCAATTTCCTGTAAAAAAATTGTATCTTCTAAAATTGCGATCTGACTTTCAAATACATCACTAAACTGATCGTCATACAATTTTTTGCTTAATTGTTGTGTGTGAATCAAGTTTTCTTTAGATGAACCACATGCTTTATGAAAAGCATTTATTTCTTTTTCAATATCTGTCACTTTATAATTGTATTCTTCTAAGTCAATTGCAATTCGCCGGAAAAAAAATGCAGGTCCCATTGCAATTCCTGGTGACAAAATTAAAGCATCAAATTCAAATTGTTTTTTATTTTTATTCATCTTCGTAAAAATGTTTTTTAATCAATTCGCGCAGTGCTTCCATTGCTTCCTTTTCATCTTCTCCGTTAGTAATAATGGTAATTTCACTTTCTGGTTCAGCTGCCAACATCATGATACCCATAATACTTTTACCATTTACCTCGAGGTCATCTTTGACTACTTTTATGTCTGATTTAAATTTTCCGGCAATTTTAACGAATTGTGCGGCAGGTCGCGCATGTAATCCATGTTTATTTTCAATAACCATTAATTCTTCAATCATAAAATTTCCACTAAATAACCGATGAAAACACCTAAAATTATCGGAAATATTATACTCCGATAAACAGATTTTTTCCATTGATACATAATATAAGAAAATATAGCTCCGAAAATAAAAAAACCGGAGTTAAGCAAATCACTTGATCCATATTTTAATATAGAGAAACCTATATATATTCCTAGTGCGACTGTCCCTAATATACCATAAATCTCTCTCATCATTTCATAATTTTTTGCATTCAAGACTTTTGAAACTTCAAAACCTTTTTGGTAACCGTTTAATATTCCAAATAATCTAATATATATATGAGGAATATTATAAATTGCCAATAGCAAAAATATAAAATAAATTTTAGATTGAATATCTGTAATAATTAAAACTCCTATCAGGCCAATTAAAATTGAAGTTGGTTTTATTGTAGCCCATACGAGTTGATCACCTATGGCTCCTAACGGCCCTATTAATGCATTCTTAAATCGCGATATAATTTCATAATCCGGGTTTTCTTTTGTAGATAATTCCTCTTCAATTTTTGATATAGCACCTAAAGCATAAGAAGAAAAATAAGGATGAGCATTAAAAAAATTTAAGTGCCTGTTATAAAACTCTTTCCTTTGATCCTGAGATTTAAATAATTTTTTGGCAATGGGTGATAATGCAAAACAAAAACCAATAGACTGCATACTTTGATAATTCCATACTGCCTGAATCAAAAAAGATCTTAAAAATACTTTAAAAAGAGTTAAATATGTAATTTTATTTTCTGCCATATCTACATACTATAAAAAACCATAAATCCAATTAGTACACCAGCAATTGTAATAGTTTTCGAATATCTTTCTGAAAAAACCGGGATTATAAGTCCTGCTCCCACCCCTAAAACAACAAACGAGGCGCGTTTAAAATAATTTTCCCATTCTATTGGAATGAAATCAATACCAGAATATAAAAAATCTCCCATATTTAAAGCAACTAATATGGCAAAGAACATTCCCAGATAATGAAAAATTAATGAAATTATATTTATATAACCTAATGGATGAATATTACCTTTTCTTATATCATTAATTACCTTTTTCAATAAATATGAATTTGATTTTCTAATAATTATTATTAATTGTCCACCGACATAACTTATAAAAACTCCAAATAAAATAGCTATGATTAAAACAGTGTAGAAATTTGGAAATAGTTGTGAATATCTGATCACTAATGCCGTGATCACTATTGCTGCAAAATTTCCTTCAGGAACAATTGAGGCACCAACTGGCATATTACTTAACCACAAAAGTTGAAGAAAAATACCAATCTGCATACCAAGATACGGATCACCTAAAAACCAACCCAATAATGTACAGGCAATTAAAGGTTGTGAAATTAAAAATTGGAATGCTACTGTTGTATCGAGAACTATTAAACTGCCAACTAAACTGATAAATACATTTTCCAAATTAATCTCGAAAAACATTAAAGTATATTACAGATGTTACTATATTTCAAATTATTATATTGATTTTTGACCAATTGAATTCCAAACATGATTAATTATTTTATCACCATGTTCTCTACTATTCTCGATAAATATTTTATTTGAATTTTTTCCTGCAATTATGGATCCTGCAAGATAAATCCCATTCACATTTGATTCCAAAGTATCTTCATCGAATTCAGGTACTAATGTCTCTTTATTAATATTGATAGTAGCTTTTTCCAATAACTCACAATTTGGGTGATATCCTGTTAATAATAAAATAGCATCTGCCTGGATTGATATTTCTTTTCCATTATTTTCGACAATAACAGAAGTATTATTAATTTCCATTAATTTTGAATTTAAGAATGTTTTTATTTCACCAGATTCAATTCTATTTTTTATGTCGGGTAATATCCAATATTTTATACTTTCTTTTATTGTATCTTTGTGATGTATCATTGTTACATCAACTCCGGATCTGTATAAATCTAAAGCTGCTTCAACTGCGGAATTTTTTCCGCCTACAACAATTACTTTCTTCCCATAATACAGAAAGGGTTCTGCATAATAATGTGAGACATGAGCTAAATTTTCACCCTGAATATTTAACATATTCGGGTTATCAAAAAAACCTGATGCAATTATAACAAATTTTGAATATATATGAAATCTT